>NZ_LZZV01000008.1:0-816 GCF_014170385.1 Delftia sp. UME58 | reverse complement strand
CCAGGGTCCGGTCCAGGTGGTGCGCTACAACAGCTATGAGTCCATGCGTATCGGCGGCAGCGCTGCTGCCGGCTACACCACGGGCCAGGCCATGGAGGAAATGCAGAGCCTGGTGGCCCAGTTGCCGCAAGGCTTCGGCTACGAATGGACCGGCTTGTCCTACCAGGAGCGCCAGGCCGGCAACCAGGCCCCGATCCTGATGGGCCTGTCGCTGCTGATCGTGTTCCTGGTGCTGGCCGCGCTGTATGAAAGCTGGGCCATCCCGATCTCGGTCATGCTGGTGGTGCCGCTGGGCATGCTGGGCGCGGTGGCGCTGGTCAGCGCGCTGGGCATGTCCAACGACGTGTACTTCCAGGTGGGGATGGTGACAGTGATCGGGCTGGCGGCCAAAAACGCCATCCTGATCGTGGAGTTCGCCAAGGACCAGTACGCGCGGGGCATGGGCCTGCACGAGGCCGCGGTGGAAGCCGCGCGCCTGCGGTTCCGGCCGATTCTGATGACGTCGCTGGCGTTCATCCTGGGCGTGGTGCCGTTGGCGATGGCCACGGGCGCCGGCGCAGCCAGCCAGCGTGCGTTGGGCGTGGGCGTGATCGGCGGCATGCTGACCGCCACGCTGCTGGGCGTGATCTTCGTGCCCATCTTCTTTGTGTGGGTGCTGTCGCTGGTGTCGAAGACACGCGGCCAGCCGGCATCCGATGCCTTGCCGGCCCCGAGCACGGCCAAGGAATAGGACTCATGATGCAAACCTTTTTCCCCTTGCGCCTTAGCGCCCTGGCCCTGAGCGCGGTATTGGCGGGATGCTCGCTGGCGCCCGTC
>NZ_LZZV01000007.1:0-612 GCF_014170385.1 Delftia sp. UME58 | reverse complement strand
ATGGCGCGGCGCGGCACCAGCAGCACGCGCGCGGCCTCGAACTGTCCGTGGGGCACGTTCTGGATCGCGCTGCGTATCAGGTCGGCCAGATAGGCGCCGTACACCATGCCCAGAGCCGCGACCGCCGCCATGAAAGGCGTGATCTCGATGCGCTGGCCGATGCCGAACGGCGAGAGCAGGCCGGCGACGATCTGTGAGCCGCCGTAATAGAACAGGAATCCCACCAGCAGCGAAGGCACGCCGGTGAAGATGGAGGCATACGGGATCCAGATGATCCTGGCCAGCAGTGTCGGCCGTAGCGTGATCAGGGCAAAAAACGTCCCGATCGCGAGCGCCAGCAGATAGGCACAGACGGCGACCTGGATCGTCATCATCGCGCCGGTCGCGAGTTGCTGCACGAAACCCATCGAAGGCATGAGGTATTCCTATAGCCTGTTCACATTGAAAGGCGCTTTGCGCAGCCCAGGCAAGCGTATGAAACTTGCCGCCGGGCCCGCCGGCCCGGTGGCGGGCGGCCCTTGCGGGGGGCGCATATCCGGCTAGCGGCAGGCCGCTTCCTCGGGCAGGAGCTCCACTTCCATATAGGGTTTGCGCAATGTGGTGAAGGTGCAG
>NZ_LZZV01000006.1:0-87833 GCF_014170385.1 Delftia sp. UME58 | reverse complement strand
CCCGCCCGGCACGCACCTGCCAGACCCTGCTGGCCTGCGCGGCGGCACTGGCCTGCATGCCGGTCCTGGCCGCATCCGCCGCCATCGACCTGCCGGCCCAACCGCTGTTCGACGCCATCAAGGCCCTGGCGCGCGCCACCGGCACCAGCATTGCGGCCGACAGCGCCCTGCTGGCGGGCAAGACCGCGCCCGCCGTACAGGGCCGCTTCGAGCCGGCCGAGGCACTGCAGCGACTGCTGGCCGGCAGCGGGCTGGAGGCCGCTGCCCAGCCCCAGGGCGGCTGGCTGCTGCGCCGCGCCCCGGCGCGCCCTCAGGCCGCGCTGGACGAAGTGCGCGTGACCGCCACCGCCGTGCGCGACGGCCGCACGGAAGGCACGGGCAGCTACCGCTCGCCCTATGCCAGCGCGGCCACCAAGATCGAGCTGACGGCGCGGGAGACGCCGCAGTCCGTGTCCGTGATCTCGCGCGCACAGCTCGATGACCAGAACTTCGTGGAGCTCACCGAAGCGGCCAAGGTGGTGCCAGGCATCGTCGTGCGCCGGCAAAGCAGCACGGGCGGGCGCAGCGACATCCTCTCGCGCGGCTACCAGTCCTCCACCTACCAGTTGGACGGCCTCACCGTCAGCGGCAACCCGGCCACCCAGGAAACGCTGGACCTGGCGCTGTTCGACCGGGTCGAGGCCCTGCGCGGGCCGGCCGGGCTGTTCTCGGGCGCGGGCGAGCCCAGCGTCATGCTCAACCTGGTGCGCAAGCGCGCCCTGCCCGACTACCAGGGCCAGGCCGCCGTCGGCCTGGGCTCGCGCGGGCGCAAGCGGGCCGAGGTGGATGTCACCGGTCCGCTCTCGGAAGATGGCAGCCTGCGTGGCCGCGTGGTGGCGCTGCAGGAGAACTTCGGCAGCCCCGTGATGGCCATGGACGGCCACAAGCAGGCCCTGTACGGCACGGTGGAGCTGGACATCACTTCCCAGAGCACGGTCTCGGTGGGCGCCACCTGGCAGCGCGGCCGGGGCAACTACGACACCGGCCTGCCCGCCCACGCCGACGGCAGGCTGGCCCCCATTCCCCGCGACGTGGCCATTGCCGCCGATTGGGGCCGCGCCGCGCCCGAATCGCTGGCCGGCTTCATCGAGTCGGAAACGCGGCTCGACGGCGGCGGCCTGTTCAAGCTGGCAGCCCGCCGCGTGCTGCGCCAGCAGCGCGACAAGTACATCAATGGCTACTCGGCCGTCTCGGACACCGGCATCAGCCGCTTCACCCAGGCCCAGACCGTGGACCGCGACTACGCCGACACCACGGCCGACATCTACTACAGCACGCCCTGGCAATGGGCCGGGCAGACGCACCATTTCATCGCGGGCGCGGACTACCGCAGCTCCAACATGCACCTGCGCATGCTGCGCGGCGCCATGAACACGCCCGCCGACCTGTTCCACTACGACCCCTCCTCCATCGCCGAGCCCAGCTTCAAGCCCTTTGCCGACGACATCACGCGCACCAGCCTGCGCGGCGTCTACGGCCAGTTGCGCATCAAGCCCGCGCAGGCCCTCACCCTGGTGGCGGGCGCGCGCAAGAGCTGGTGGAAGACCGAAACCTCGGATCGGCTGCAGAACACGCGCTCGGGCTACGAGGTCGATGGCCAGTTCACGCCCTTCGGCGCCGTGCTCTTCGATCTGAACGACAGCTGGACGCTCTACGCCAGCCAGTCGCGCATCTTCCAGCCGCAAAGCGGGCGCCTGGCAGGCGGCGGCCAGATCGCCCCGCGCGAGGGCCGGCAGGTGGAGGCCGGCATCAAGGGCAGCCTGCTGGATGGACGCCTGAATGCCACCGCCGCCGTCTACCGCATGCAGGACACCCACCGCGCGCTGGCCGACCCCGCCGATGCCGCCTTCGTCATCCCCGCAGGCAAGGTGCGCTCCGAAGGCTTCGAGGCCGAAGTGGTCGGCTCGCTGTCGCCGCGCTGGGACGTGGCGGCCAGCTACGCCTACATGCGCTCCAAGTACCTGCAGGGCACCGTCACGCAGACCGGCACCGACTTCAGCACCATGTCACCGCGCCACAGCGTGAACCTGTGGGCGCGCTACCGCGTGGCCGGCCCCGTGGCCCAGGGCCTGGAGCTGGGCGCCGGCGTCCGGGCCGTCAGCGAGTTCTATGACACCCTGGGCGCCGTGCGCTGGCGCACGGGCGGCTACGGCGTCTGGTCCGTCTATGCCGCCTACCCGCTCACCCCCCAGGTCAAGCTGGCCGTGAACATCGACAACCTCTTCGATCGCGTCTACTGGGAGCGCGTGGGCACGGCCACGCGCAGCAACTACTACGGCCTGCCGCGCAGCATCATGGTCACGCTGCGCAGCAGTTTCTGATCCGGTTGCCGGGGCGCGCGGCGGCGGACCGCCGCGCCACCGGCTCGCGGCGCAGGCATTCAACACATCGACGCCATCGAATGATTTCTCACAAATAATTCAATAGATCCACACAATGCATGGATTTACGCTTGTGTCCATCGCCGGCAGCCGCCGCCAGCCAAGACACCCGCCATTGCCATGCAAGACCGTTTCCTGATCGAGCGCATCGAGGCGCGGATCCTCGACATTCCCACCATCCGTCCGCACAAGCTGTCGTTCGGCTCCATCAGCCGGCAAAGCCCGGTGATCGTGCAGCTGTGGCTGCGCAATGGCGCCACGGGCTTTGGCGAGGCCGCCACCATCGGCGGCCCGTCGTGGAACGAGGAATCGCCCGAGAGCATCCACCACGCCATCACCAACCACCTGGCGCCCAGCCTGATCGGCCAGGACGGCGCGCGCTTCGAGGCCTGCCTCTCGCGCATGGACCTGGCCTGCAAGGGCAATGCCTTTGCCAAGAGCGCCGTGGAAATCGCGCTGCTGGATGCCGTGGCGCGCAGCCTGCAGTTGCCCGTGTGGCAGTTGCTGGGCGGCAAGCAGCGCGACAGCCTGCCCCTGGCCTGGACGCTGGCCAGCGGCGATATCGAACGCGACCTGGCCGAGGCCCATCTGCGCCTGGAGCAAAAGCGCCACCGCATCTTCAAGATGAAGATAGGCGCGCGCACGCCCGAAGCCGATGTGGCCCATGTGAGCGAGATCGCACGCGGCCTGCAGGGACGCGCCACGCTGACGGTGGACGTCAACCAGGCCTGGGACGGCGCCACGGCGCGGCGCTTTCTTCCGCAGCTGATCGATGCCGGCGTGACCCTGATCGAGCAGCCCGTGGCCGGCTGGAACGTGCCCGCGCTGCGCGAGCTGACGGCCACGCTGCAGGGGGCCCTGGTCATGGCCGACGAGAGCGTGTGCACCCCCTACGACGCCATGCGCCTGGCGCGCGAGCAGGCCAGCCACGTGTTCTCGCTCAAGGTGGCCAAGCACGGCGGCCTGCTGCGCACGCGCAAGGTGGCAGCCATTGCCCAGGCGGCCGATATCGGCTGGTACGGCGGCACCATGCTGGAGACCTCGATCGGCTCGGCCGCCTCGGCCCATGTCTTTGCCACGCTGGGCGGGCGGCACTACAACTGCGAGCTGTTCGGCCCCCAGCTGCTGGTGGACGACATCGTCACCGAGCGCATGGCCATCCGCGACTTCGAGCTGCAACTGCCCGACGGACCCGGCCTGGGCGTGGAGATCGACCTGCAGCAGCTGGCGCGTTTCGACCGCGCGCTGGCCGGCGGCCAGCCGCAGCACTTCGACATGGGGCAGGCCCGGACCGGGGCTGCGACCTGAATTCCTTTCATTCCTCCTGGAGACAAACATGCTTTACCTGGTCCGCATGGACGTGAAGATTCCCCACGACCTGCCCGCCGACGTGGCCGCCGAGATCAAGGCCCGCGAGAAGGCCTACTCGCAGCAGCTGCAGCACGACGGCCGCTGGCCCCACATCTGGCGCGTGGTCGGCGAGTACGCCAACTACAGCGTCTTCGACGTGGCCTCCAACGACGAACTGCACGAGCTGCTGCAGGGCCTGCCGCTGTTCCCCTACATGGACATCCAGGTCACACCGCTGGCAAGGCACCCCTCGGCCATCGCCTGAGCACCGACCGCACCAGGCCCGCACCAAGACAAGATTTTCCGGAGACAAGTGAAGTGAAAGTGAAACGCCGTTTTCTGACCGCCGCCGCCGCAGGCCTGTGCCTGTCCGCCGTGATGCCCGCCGCCCATGCGCAGGCACCCGAGGCCAACTGGCCCAGCAAGCCCATCCGCTGGATCGTGCCCTTCCCGCCGGGCGGCGCCATGGACGCCATCGCGCGCACCCTGGGCGAGAAGGCCGGCCGCACGCTGGGCCAGCCCTTCGTGATCGAGAACCGTCCCGGTGCCGGCGGCAACATCGGCGCCGACTTCGTGGCCAAGCAGCCCGGCGACGGCTACACGCTGATGATCACCTCCATCGGCATGGCCACCAACAAGCCGCTGTACCGCAAGCTCAGCTACGACCCGATCAAGGACTTCGCCCCCGTGGGCGTGCTGGCCGTGGTGCCCAACATCCTGGTCACCAACTCCACCCAGCCCAACGTCAAGAGCGTGGCCGACGTGGTGGCCGCCGCCAAGGCCTCGCCCGGCAAGCTGACCTATGCCTCGGCCGGCAACGGCACCTCCATCCACCTGGCGGGCGAAGTGTTCAACTCGCTGGCCGGCGTGGACATCCTGCACATCCCCTACAAGGGATCGGGCCCGGCCGTCTCCGACCTGCTGGGCGGACAGGTCAACTACATGTTCGACTCCATCACCTCGGCGCGCCCGCACATCCAGTCGGGCAAGCTGCGCGCCCTGGCCGTGACCACGGCCAAGCGCTCGTCCAGCATGCCCGACGTGCCCACCATGGAAGAGGCCGGCATCAAGGGCTACGAGGTCTCGCCCTGGTTCGCCGTCTTCATGCCCGCCAGCACGCCGCCGGCCATCGTCAAGAAGCTCAACCAGGTCTTCGTGGCCGAGATGAAGCAGCCCGACGTGCTCGAACGCTTCAAGGCCATCGGTGCCGAAGTCGTGGGCTCCACGCCCGACGAAGCGGCCAGGCACCTGCAGGCCGAGTCCGTGCGCTGGACCAAGGTGATCACGGAACGCAACATCAGCATGGACTGAGCGTTTCTCTTTTCCAGGACATCCCATAAAACCACGAGGAGACAAACATGTCCGAACTGTCCCAGGACCAGCTGCTGAATCTGGTCAACAGCAAGCAGATCGCCCCCGGCAGCGACCGCGTGCGGGCGCTGACCCAGCGCATCGTCAGCGATCTGTTCCACACCATCGACGAGATGGATGTCAAGCCCGACGAGTTCTGGGCCGCCGTGGACTGGCTGGGCCGCCTTGGGAGCAGCGGCCAGCTGGGCCTGATCACGGCAGGCCTGGGCTTCGACCGGCTGCTGGACATCCGCAGCGACGAGGCCGATGCGCGTGCCGGCCGTGCGGGCGGCACGCCGCGCGCCATCGAAGGCCCGCTGTTCGTGGCCGGCGCACCACTGGCGCAAGCCGAGGTGCGCCTGGACGAGGGCGAGCCCCAGGGCGAGGTCTTCGTGATGGAAGGACGGGTGCTGGATCTTGACGGCCAGCCTCTGCCGCATGCGCTCATCGACGTCTGGCATGCCAATGTCCAGGGCGGCTACTCGCACTTCTTCCCGGGCATGAAGCCCTACGAGCTGCGCCGCCGCATAGAAACCGACGACCAGGGCCGCTACCGCTTTCGCAGCTATGTGCCGCCCGGCTACTCCATACCGCCGAACAGCCCCACTTCGGAACTGTTCGACGCGCTGGGACGCCACGGCCATCGCCCCGCCCACATCCACTTCCTCGTGGTTGCGCCCGGCATGCGCACGCTGACCACCCAGGTCAACCTGCCCGGCGACACCTACCTGGACGACGACTTCGCCTTCGCCACCCGTGACGGCCTGATCGTCGAGCTGGAGCGCGGCGTGGCGCCGGCAGGCTACGAGTCGCTGGGCGTGAACGCGCCCTTTGTCCGCACGCGCTTCGACTTCGTGCTGCAGCCCGCAGTCAGCGAAGGCGAGTCCTTGCCACTGACACGCATGGAGCGTGTGCGCGCCTGAGGCTCCGCCACCTTCCGCCATCTTCCGAGGCCTTCCGGCCTGCCATTTTTTTCGATTCGTCCGTTCCACAGCAGGCCGCCCCTTGGAGTGCGGCCTGTTTCACCGTACCCGCTTCCCACACCATGTCCAGCCTGCATCGCATCGCCGCAACCCTGCTGACCGCCACCGTGGCCCTCGTGCCCGCCCTGGGCCACGCCCAGGCTCCTGCAACCTTTCCCACCAAGCCGGTGAACATCGTCGTGCCCTACGCGGCCGGCGGCCCCGTGGACAACCTGGCACGCGCACTGGCCACGCGCCTGAACAAGGTCTGGTCGCAACCCGTGGTCATCCTCAACCGCACAGGTGCCAACGAGATCATCGGAGCCGAGTACGTGGCCAAGAGCGCACCCGACGGCTACACGCTGTTCGCCGCGACCGAAGCGTCGCTGACCATGAACCCGCACCTGTACAGGAAGCTGCCCTACAACCCGCAAAAGGACTTCGCACCCATCTCCCGCCTGATCAGCGTGCCCATGGTCTTCTTCGTGCCCCAGAGCTCCAAGGCCGGCACGCTGCAGGAATTCATCGCTCAGGCACGCCAGGCAGGCAAGACCAAACCGCTGACCTATGGCTCATCGGGCGCGGGCGGCATCGTGCACCTGCCGCTGGCCATGTTCGCCAAGCAGGAAGGGCTGGAGATGGTGCACGTGCCCTACAAGGGCGCTGCACCGCTGATCCCCGAAGTCATCGCCGGCCAGATCGACGCAGCGGTGCTGGGCGTGTCGGTGATCGAGCAGCACATCAAGTCCGGCAAGCTCAAGGCCCTGGCCGTGTCCTCGGAGACACGCAGCATCGCCCTGCCGGATGTGCCCACCTTCAAGGAAGCCGGCGTGCGCGACATCCAGGCTGTCTTCAACATCGGCCTGCTGGCACCGGCTGGAACGCCGGCGCCCCTGGTGGAGAAGATCGCCGCCGATGTGCGCCGCGTGCTGCTGGAGCCCGAATTCCGCAAGACCCAGGTGGACGCGTTCTCCTACGTGACCGTGGCCTCCAGCCCCGCCGAATACCGCGACTTCCTGGCGCGCGACTACCAGGTGCAGGGCGAGCGCGTGCGCACCTCGGGCGCCTCGCTGGATTGAACCGGACGGGGTCCGTTCAGCTCTGGACTGCGGTGCGCTTGGCAACCACGTGCACCGCAGCCGCAGGCCTGCGCCCCCAGTTCATCAGCGCCGTGCCGGCCACGGCCATGCCGCCGCCCAGCACGATGCTGGCATCGATGCTCTCGCCCAGCCACAGCGCCGACAGCGCCACGCCGATCACGGGCACCAGCGTGATGTAGCCAGAGGCCGCACCCGCACCCAGCGCCTTGACGCCGTCGAAGTACCAGGCATAGGCAAGCGCCGTGGCGCCGAAGGCCAGGAAGGCCAGCGCGCCCCAGGCAGTGCCGTTGCCAAGCACGGCAGCCTGCAGGCCGGCCGGCCCCTCGACCACCAGGCTGGCCACCAGCAGCATGGCCGCGCCCATGGTCGAGGTCACGGCCGTGGCCGACAGCGCATCCACGCCCGTGAGCAGCCAGCGGCCGATCAGGGTGTAGGTCACCCAGCACACCACGCAGCCCAGGATCAGCAGCTCGCCAGCGCCCACCGATCCCTGCAGCAGCGCCAGCGGCTGGCCATGCGAGATCACCACCACGGCGCCGCAGGCCGCCAGCGCCATGCCCAGGGCAATGGTGCGGTTGAGCCGCTCGCCGAACAGCCAGACCGCCAGGGCCAGCGTGAGCACGGGGTTGAGCGTGATCACCAGGGCCGCCTTGCCGGCCGGCACATGCTGCAGCCCCATGAGGAAGAAGGCCGCATAGCCGAACACGCCCGTGGCGCCAGCGGCCGCCATGCCCAGCCAGCGCCTGGCGCTCCATTGCCGGAGGCCGGCCATGCCACCGGCCCAGTACAGCCAGGGCAGCAGCACGGCGGCGGCCAGCAGGAAGCGCAGGCTGGCGGCGGCCAGCGGCGGCATGCTCTGTGCCACCACGCGGCCCGCAGGCCAGGAAGCGCCCCACAGCAGGGCCATGCCGACAAGCCGCAGGTGCGGGCCAAAGAAGCGGAGAGAATTCATGGCGCGTACTATGTGCTCATATCGATTCATAGACAAATGAGCGAATGCTCATGACATGGACACCGCGATCCCATGACCTTCACCCAGCTCGAAGTGTTTGCGGCCCTGGCCCGCGCCGGCAGTTTCTCGCGCGCGGCCGCGCTGCTGGGCATTACCCAGAGTGCCGTCAGCCATGCCCTGCGCGCGCTGGAGGGCGAGCTGCAGGTGCAGCTTGTGCGGCGCGAAGGCCCCCACTCCCCCTTGACCGACGCAGGCACGCGGCTGCTGCAGCGCGCCAACGACATCCTCCAGCAAAAGGAGGCCTTGCGGCAGGAGGCCGATGCCGAGCGCGGCATGGCGCGCGGCACGCTGCGCGTGGCCTCGTTCGGCGCCACCTCTTCGCTGCGGCTGCTGCCCCCGCTCATCACCGAATACCGGCGCCGCCAGCCCGCCGTGCTGGTGCAGATCGACGAGCAGAACGACGACACCGTGGTCAAGTGGCTGCTGGAGCGGCGCGTGGAGATCGGCTTCGTCGTGCTGCCTGACGAGCGCTTCGACACCGTGCCCCTGATCGAGGACGAACTGGTGGCGCTGCTGCCCGCATCGCACCGGCTGGCGGCCCAGCGCAGCATCCGCGCCGCCGACCTGCACGGCGAGGCCTTTGTGCGCACCTCGGCCGGGTCGGGCGCGCACATCGACCGCTTCCTGGCCGAGGCCGGCGCCCAGCCTGCGGCCATCTACCACTTCGAGCAAATGTCGTCCATGCAGGGCTTCGTGGCCCAGGGCCACGCCATTGCCATTGCCGCGCGCCTGGCCGTGCCCGAACAGGCCCCCGAAGGCATGGTCTACCGCAGCCTCTTGCCCCGCCAGCGCCGCGTCACCGGCCTGGCCGTGCGCAGTCTGGACCGCCTGTCGCCGGCCGCTGCCGGCTTTGTGGCGCTGGCGCGGGAGATGGCGAAGAAGAAGTGCTTTGGCTGACGCAGTGCCGCCCTCCTGGCATGGCAGAAACCATGGCATTGGTGACAGATCAGCGCACATGCAGGCTGCTTCTGTCACCAAACTGCTAGACTGCGCCGATGGCAGTTCACAGCAACTTTCTCGGCCCGGTCACGGTTTCCGGTGATGAAGCGAAAGCTCTCACACGGAGGCTTGCGCATGGCCGGGGCACGCAGGCTGCTGTGTCATCCGCACGCAATGGCCGTAAGCTCGCCACCACCTTCACAAGGGATGGCACGGTCCGGATCAAGCTCAAGCCGACCGGCGAACGCCTCAAGGGCAAAGACTGAGCCGTGGGTTTCGAGCTGCGCGAACTGGCCTCGGGTGACGGCTGCAACGCGCTGAGCCTGGGCAGCGAGGCATTCGCCCCTCTCAAATCCTTTCTGCGCAAAGAAGCCAAGAAGCTCCATCAGGAGCATCTTGCGCGCACCTTCGTCCTGGTGCCGGAAGGCGAGACCAAGGTTCTGGCCTACATCACGACCTAGTGCACCCATGTGGCCGTCGAACAGTTCGACGAACCGGCCGTGCTGGACGGCTTTCGCTACAAGGACTATCCGGCCATCAAGCTGGCCCGGCTGGCCGTGGATACCAGCCTGCAGGGCCAGGGGGTTGGGAGCCAGTTGGTGGACTTTGTCATTGCCCTGATCACGGACCATGTCATGCCATACACGGGCTGCCGTTTTCTGGTGGTGGATGCCAAGCCAGAGTCCGTGCGCTTCTATGCGGCAAAGGGCTTTCTGCCCATAGGCACCAGCACCGATGGGCCAACGGCCACCACCACGATGTTCATCGATCTGCGACGGGTGTTGGCGGCCATCGGCCGGACGTAGCCATCCTCCGGACCGGCCTGCTAGGCAGGATGGCCCAGCGGATGCAGCACCAGCGCCTCGCGCACGATGGGCTTGAGCGCCTGCGCCTCGTCGGGGCTGTCCAGCACGCGGGCCAGTTCGGCGCGCATGCGGGGCTCCCAGAATTTGCGGATGTGTTCGGCAATGCCCTGCAGGGCCTCGTCGCGCTCGGGCATGGCCTCGAAGAACTCGCCGATGCGGTTGGCCATGCGGACCAGGTTGGCGCTGTCCATCACTTGCCTCCCGCCACGGCCATGCCTGCCTGCGCGGCTTGCAGCAGGCCGATCTGTTCTTCATGCATGCGCGCAAAGCCGCGCTGCCAGTCGGACGGCTGGGCGTGCTGGGGTACCGGCAGCACCTGCACGGCCGTGACCTTGTATTCGGGGCAGTTGGTGGCCCAGTCCGAGCTGTCGGTGGTGATGACGTTGGCGCCCGATTCGGGGAAGTGGAAGGTGGTGTAGACCACGCCGGGCTGTATGCGCTCGGTGACGGTGGCGCGCAGCACGGTCTCGCCCGCGCGGCTGGCGATGCCGACCCAGTCTCCGTCGCTTATGCCGCGGTCCTCGGCGTCATGCGGATGGATTTCCAGCCGGTCCTCGCTGTGCCAGTGGCTGTTGTGCGTGCGCCGGGTCTGGGCGCCCACGTTGTACTGCGACAGGATGCGGCCGGTGGTCAGCAGCAGCGGAAAGCGCTGGGTGACCTTCTCGTCGGTGGCCACGTACTGGGTGATGATGAAGCGGCCCTTGCCGCGCACGAAGCGGTCCCTGTGCATGATGGACGTGCCGGCCTCTTCGGTGCTGTCATTGCAGGGCCATTGCACGCTGCCCAGCCGGTCGATCTTGTCGTAGTTCACGCCTGCAAAGCTGGGCGTGAGCGCGGCGATCTCGGCCATGATCTCGCTCGGGTGCGTGTAGTGCATGGCGTAGCCCAGGGCATTGGCCAGCAGCTGGGTGACTTCCCAGTCGGCATGGCCGGCCAGCGGCGCCATGACCTTGCGCACGCGCGAGATGCGGCGCTCGGCATTGGTGAAGGTGCCGTCCTTTTCGAGGAAGGAGGCGCCCGGCAGGAAGACATGGGCGTACTTGGCGGTTTCGTTCAGGAAGATGTCCTGCACCACCACGCATTCCATGGCCGAGAGCGCGGCCGTCACATGCTGGGTGTTGGGGTCGGACTGCACGATGTCCTCGCCCTCGCAGTACAGGCCCATGAAGCTGCCGGCCAGGGCCGCCTCGAACATGTTGGGAATGCGCAGGCCGGGCTCGGGGCTGAGCGCCACGCCCCAGGCCCCCTCGAACTCGGCGCGCACCGTGCTGTCCGAGATGTGGCGGTAGCCGGGCAGTTCATGCGGGAAGGAGCCCATGTCGCAGGAGCCCTGCACATTGTTCTGGCCGCGCAGCGGATTCACGCCCACGCCTTCGCGGCCCACATTGCCCGTGGCCATGGCCAGGTTGGCGATGCCCATGACCATGGTCGAGCCCTGCGCATGCTCGGTCACGCCCAGGCCGTAGTAGATGGCCGCGTTGACGGGGGTGCCCGCCGCGTGGTCCTCGGCACCCAGCGCATACAGGCGCGCGGCGCCGCGCACGAGTTCGGGAGCAACCCCGGTGACCTCGGCCATGGCCTCGGGCGAGTTCTCGGGCCGGGCCACGAACTCCTTCCACTGGGCGAAGGACCTGGCATCGCAGCGCTCGGCGATGTAGTCCTCGGCCAGCCAGCCTTCGGTGACGATGACATGGGCCAGCGAGGTGATCATGGCCACGTTGGTGCCGGGCCGCAGTTGCAGGTGGTAGTCGGCGCGGATGTGGGGCGACTTGACCAGCTCGATCTCGCGCGGGTCGATGACGATGAGCCTAGCGCCCGCACGCAGGCGCTTTTTCATGCGCGAGCCGAACACCGGGTGCGCGGCCGTGGGATTGGCGCCGATGACCATGACCACGTCCGTGTGCTCGATGGACTTGAAGGTCTGCGTGCCCGCCGAGGTGCCATAGGTCTGGCCCAGGCCATAGCCCGTGGGCGAGTGGCACACGCGCGCGCAGGTATCGACGTTGTTGTTGCCGAAGGCCGTGCGCACCAGCTTTTGCACCAGGTAGGCCTCTTCGTTGGTGCAGCGCGAGGAGGTGATGCCGCCAATCGAGTCCTTGCCGTGCTTCGCCTGGATGCGACGGAACTCGCTGGCCGTGTGGGCAATGGCCTCTTCCCAGCTCACTTCGCGCCAGGGGTCGGTGATCTTCGCGCGGACCATGGGCCGGGTGATGCGGTCCTTGTGCGTGGCATAGCCCCAGGCAAAGCGGCCCTTGACGCAGGCATGGCCCTCGTTGGCCTGGCCGTCCTTCCAGGGCACCATGCGCACGACCTGCTCGCCCTTCATCTCGGCCTTGAAGCCGCAGCCCACGCCGCAGTAGGCGCAGGTGGTGATGGCGCTGTGCCCGGCCTGGCCCAGCTCGGTCACGGTCTTTTCCTGCAGCGTGGCCGTGGGGCAGGCCTGCACGCAGGCACCGCAGCTGACGCAGTCGCTGTCCATGAAGCTGCCGCCCTGCCCCGCCGTGACGCGCGATTCGAACCCCCGGCCCGAGATGGTCAGCGCAAAGGTGCCCTGCGTCTCTTCGCAGGCGCGCACGCAGCGGTTGCAGACGATGCACTTGCTGGGGTCGTAGCTGAAGTACGGGTTGGAGACATCGACCTCGGCGCGCGCCTGGCCCTTGAAGTGGTTGGCGCCCTCGAAGCCGTAGCGCACCTCGCGCAGGCCCACGGTGCCGGCCATGTCCTGCAGTTCGCAGTCGCCGTTGGCGCTGCAGGTCAGGCAGTCCAGCGGATGGTCGGAGATGTACAGCTCCATCACGCCGCGGCGCAGCTCCTGCAGTTGCGGGCTTTGCGTGCGCACCTTCATGCCGGGCTCGGCAGGCGTGGTGCACGAGGCCGGAAAGCCCTTGCGCCCCTCGATCTGCACCAGGCACAGGCGGCAGGAGCCGAAGGGCTCCAGGCTGTCGGTGGCGCACAGCTTGGGCACGCTGACGCCGCCTTCCATGGCAGCGCGCATCAGCGAGGTGCCCTCGGGCACGCAGACCTCGCGGCCGTCGATCTCCAGGGTGATCAGGCGTTCGGACGGGCTGGCGGGCGTGCCCCAGTCGGCTTGCTTCAGATGGTCGAGCATGGTGTTCTCCGTTCAGGCAGCCGCTGCGGCCGTGGTGGACTCGATACCGAAGTCCTGGGGGTAGTGGTTCAGCGCCGAGCGCACCGGATACGGGGTCATCCCGCCCATGGCGCACATGGAGCCGTGCTGCATGGTGTCGCACAGGCTTTCCAGCAGGGCCACCTGGCCGGCGTGGGCGGCAGGGTCGGCGTCGGCGCGCACGATGCGGTCGATGACCTCCACGCCGCGCGTGGAGCCGATGCGGCAGGGCGTGCACTTGCCGCAGGACTCGATGGCGCAGAACTCCATGGCATAGCGCGCCAGCCGCGCCATGTCGGCCGTGTCGTCATGCACGACGATGCCGCCGTGCCCCACCACATTGCCCTTGGCCGCATAGCCCTCGTAGTCCAGCGGCGCATCCCAGTCGGCCGGCGCCACATAGCTGCCCAGCGGGCCGCCCACCTGCACGGCCTTGACGGCGCGGCCGGTGGCCGTGCCGCCGCCGAAGTCTTCCACCAGCTCGCGCAGGCTCAGGCCGAAGGCCTTTTCCACCAGCCCGCCGCGCGCAATGTTGCCGGCCAGCTGGAACGGCAGCGTGCCGCGCGAGCGGCCCATGCCGAAGCCCTGGTAGAAGGCCGCGCCGCGCGCCAGGATCAGCGGTACCGTGGCCAGCGTGATCACGTTGTTGATCACCGTGGGCCGGCCCCACAGCCCCGCTATGGCCGGCAGCGGCGGCTTGGCGCGCACGATGCCGCGCCGGCCCTCGATGCTCTCCAGCATGGCCGTTTCCTCGCCGCAGACATAGCTGCCCGCGCCCTTGCGCACCTCCATGTGGAAGGCCCGCCCGCTGCCCGCCACGTCGCGGCCCAGCCAGCCTGCGGCCTCGGCACGCGCAATGGCTTCGCGCAGGGTGGCGATGGCGTGCGGATACTCGCTTCGCACATAGACCAGGCCCTGCGTCGCGCCCACGGCCAGGCCCGCGATGGCCATGCCTTCTATCAGCGTGTAGGGATCGCCCTCCATCAGCAGCCGGTCGGCGAAGGTGCCCGAGTCGCCCTCGTCGGCGTTGCAGGCAATGTACTTTTGCGGCCCCGCTGCGGCGGCCACGGTCTTCCATTTGATGCCGGCCGGGAACGCCGCACCGCCACGGCCGCGCAGGCCCGAATCCAGCACCTCCTGCACGATGGCCGCGGGCTCCATGCGCGCCGCGCGCTCCAGCCCCTGCCAACCGCCATGGGCTGCGTAGTCGGCCAGGTTCAGCGGATCGATGACGCCCACACGCGCAAAGGTCAGGCGCTCCTGGCGCGCCAGGTAGGCAATGGCCTCGGTCAGTCCATGGCACAGCGCATGGCCGCCTCCCTGCAGCATTCCGGCATCGATCAGGCCCGGCACCGCATCGGCCGTGACCGGGCCGTAGGCCACGCGGCCTTCGGGCGTCTCGACTTCCACCAGGGTCTCCAGCCACAGCAGGCCGCGCGAGCCGTTGCGCACGATCTGCACCGCAAGGCCGCGCGCCGCGCACTCTCGCTGCAGGGCGCCGGCCACGGCGTCAGCGCCCACGGCCAGCGCGGCGGCATCGCGGGGCACATAGACGCGCACGCCGGGGCCTGCCCCTGCCCCTGCCCCTGCCCCTGCCCCTGCATGCGCAGGCTGGGCCACCGGCTCGCCGGCCGGCCCCGGCTGGCGGCATTGCGCGATGAGTGCATCCAGGTCGTTGGCCGAGACATGCGCATGGGGCTGGCCATCGAGCATCACGGCAGGCGATGACGCGCACAGGCCCAGGCAGTAGACCGGCTCCAGCGTGACGGCGCCATCGGCACTGGTTCCGTGCCCATGCCCATGCCCGTGTCCACTCGATCCGCAGCCCAGCGCCTGGCCTGCGTGGGCCAGCAGCGCGTCGGCACCGCGCGACTGGCAGGCCTCGGCGCGGCAGACCTGCAGCACATGGCGGCCCGCTGGCGTGGTGCGGAAATGGGGGTAGTAGGAGATGACGCCATGCACCTCGGCGCGCGAAAGGTTCAGCGCATCGGCGATACGCGGCACGGCGGCTTCGGGGACATGGCCCAGCATGTCCTGCACGGCGTGCAGCAACTCGATCAGGGGGCCGGGGCGCCGGGCGTGGACGGCAATGGCGTGCTCGACGGCCTCGCGCTCATGGGCGCCGAGTGCGCTGTCGGCAGCAGCGGCATTGGCGACGGCGATGGGAATGATCTTCCCTTGTGTGGCTGGCATGGGTGTCCCTGCTGGCTTTCGTTGTAGGGAGCGGCGCGGTCCGGTCCGCTGGCGCTTTGTCTCTGATGCCATTTCAAGCCCTGCCGGGCAGGCCGTCAAATTCAAACGGATGATTGCGCCATTCAATTCCCAAATGAGCCGCCAGGCAGTGCTGCACCTGCCGTTCCGGGTCTTGCGGATGCCGCAGCCAGCGCGGGTTTGCGCCACTTGGCAAATGCGCCCGGCTTGTCGTAAATCACACGGTATTTGGTGTGAATTTTGATAAGCTCACGCGCACCATGAACCACCCGCCATCAGCCATGACGCCACAGGATGGCTATCATTTTTCGGACCAGATCGGCCACCTGCTGCGGCGTGTCTATCAGCGCCACACTGCACTCTTCCAGCAATACATTCCCGACTCGCAGCTCACGGCCGCGCAATTCGTGGTGCTGTGCTCCGTGCGCGACAACAGCGGCAGCTCGCTGGCCGACATCGTCAAGGCCACCGTGATCGACCAGGCCACCATCCGCGGCGTGGTGGACCGGCTCAAGCAGCGCGAACTGGTGCAGGTGGACCATGACCGCATCGACCGCCGCAAGGTCGTCATCAACCTCACCGAGGCCGGCCAGGACCTGGTGCGCGACATGGAGCCCTTCGCCAAGCAGATCACCGAAAGCACCTACGGCAGGCTCAATCCGGCCGAGCGGCTGGCGCTGGATTTTCTGCTCAAGAAGATGCTGGAAGGTGGCGAGGCCGACTGAGCCGTTGCAGCCTCCCCAAAAACAAAGGCCAGAAGGAAAAATCCTTCTGGCCTTTTTGCTGAGCCGACCTTTCAGTCCGCTCAGGCCGTCATCAATCCAGCGCCCGGTTGCGCGATTCCACATCCACGGCCCAGATCGACAGGGCGCCGCCCACCAGCATGGCGGACAGCACGGCCAGGGCCAGGGTGAAGTGGGTGGCCATGATGGGCGCAATGATGGCCGGGGCAAACAGGCCGCCGAAGCGCGCCACGGCGCCGGCCATGCCCATGCCGCTGGCACGCAGGTCGGTGGGGTAGACCTCGGGGGTGAAGGCATACAGCGCGCCCCAGGTGCCCAGCAGCGAGAAGCTCATCAGCAGGGTGGAGCCGATGACCACGAAGGGCGACGAGCCCAGGCTGTAGAACATGCAGCCGACGGCGCTGAGCAGCAAAAAGCCGATCAGCGTGGGCTTGCGGCCCCAGCGTTCCACGCCGTAGGCCGACAGCGCAAAGCCGGGCAGTTGCACCAGGGCCAGCACCACCAGGAAGACCTGGCCGCGCATGAAGGCGAAGCCCTCGCTGCTGAGCTTGACGGGCAGGTAGACGAAGACGCCGTAGTAGGCGATGGAGATCAGCGCCCAGGCCAGGAACAGCGAGAGGCTGCGGCGGCGCAGGTCGCCGTTGAACAGCGCGAGGATGGATTTGCGCTCCTGCTTTTCAGGCTGCAGGGCGGGGATTTCCGCGGTGGTTCCATTGACCTTGGCCACCCGCTGCAGCACCTTGCGCGCCTCTTCGGACTTGCCGTTGCGGTTGAGGAACATGGGCGACTCGGGGATGTAGAAGCGCAGCACCACGCCGATCAGCGCCGGCAGTCCGGTCACGAAGAAGATCACGCGCCAGGCATCGTCACCCCAGGACACGGCCACCAGCGCCAGGATGGCCAGGAAGATGGTGCCCACGGCCCAGAACGATTCCAGCAGCACCAGCCAGCGGCCACGGCGGTCGCTGGGCAGGAACTCGGCCATCATGGTGTAGTCCACGGGCAGCGTGCCGCCCACGCCGATGCCGGTGATGAAGCGCAGCACCAGCAGCCAGGCGAACTCGGGCGCGAAGGCCGAGGCCACGCCGGCAAAGGCGTCGATCACCACGGCCATCATCAGCACCGGGCGGCGCCCTATGCGGTCGGCCAGGCGGCCGAAGACGAAGGCACCGATCAGCATGCCGATGAAGAAGAAGGTACCGGTCTGCAGCGCCTCGGGCACGGTCTTGCCGAAGGTCTTGGCAATGGACGGTGCGCTGAAGCCTATGGACAGCACCTGCATGGCATCGGCCAGCCACACCAGCCCGAAGATGACGAACAGCCGATATTGGAACTTGCCGACACCCGCTGTCTGGATGCCTTTTTCCACCGAAATGTATGTAGATGACATGCAGGGACTCCTTTTCTAGCCATCGCAATTGTTGAATCTGTCTTTTCCCAGGCAAGGCCGTTCAGCTTGTGTTGCCGCCTCCTGCCGTGCCTTCCACCCTTCACACATCCGGAGCGAACCGCTCCCTCGGCGCCATCTCCATGGCCCGATGAAAAATTTCCGGATGTCGGTCTCTGCATCCGGGCGATGGGCGCATTGCGGACAGGCTGCACATCGACAGCGCCGTCCGTTGTTGCCCATCCCCCGTCCCCAGCATCAGATGTCAGGACCCAGACCCTGGAGAGATTCCAGGGCAAGGTGTCCATATCCGCGGCATCGCCCATGCCGCCGCCCATTGCTGCCCATTGCCGCCCTCAGTGCGCATGCGCCTGTGCCTGCATGCGCAGCCGGTTAATCGTCTTCGTGTCGTCTGGCCAAGCTTTTTCCTCCGGTGCAAATCGTTCGCGCAAATATCCGAGCAGGTCCGCGATCTGCCTGTCGTCCAGGCTGTCCCCGAAGCCGGGCATGTAGCCCAGCGCATCGTCGGCCGGCGCCTGTATGCCGTTCAGGATCACCTGGACCAGGTTGTCGGGGCTGGCCGCGTGCAGGTTGGTGTTCAGCCCCAGCAGCGGCTTGACGCCGAACAATGTGGGACCGCTGCCCGCCTCATGGCAGACCGCGCAGGCGTTCTGGTAGATGCGCTCGCCATTGGCGTGGCGGTCCAGGGCCCTGGCATGTGCGACCGCAGGCGCCGCCGCCTGCACGGCGGCCGGTGCCGGCATGGCCGGGGCGGCCTGCGGTGCCTGGCCCGGCAGCTCCATCAGGTAGGCGGCCATGGCGCGCACATCGGCTTCGGGCAACTGGGCCAGGCCGTGGATGACGGGCGCCATGGGGCCGGCCGCCACGCCGTGGCGGGCCGAGAAGCCGGTGCGCAGGTACTGGTACAGCTCTTCGCGGCTCCAGGGCAGCTTGCCGCCCGCCAGTTGATTGAGCGCGGGCGCCGTCCAGCCTTCGGCCTCGCCGCCGCCCAGGTAGTGGATGCCGGTCTTTTCCGCACCCAGCGCATTGCGCGGCGAGTGGCAGGCCGCGCAGTGGCCCGCGCCTTCGACCAGGTAGGCGCCCCGGTTCCATTCGGCGCTGCGCGCGGGGTCGGCCTTGAAGGGCGTGGCGTCGTGGAACAGCAGGTTCCAGCCCGCCATGGCCGGGCGCAGGTTGTAGGGAAAGGCCAGCTGCGTCTGGGGCGCCTTGGCCTTCACGGCGGGCTGGGACATCAGGTAGCCGTAGAGGGCCTGCAGGTCGCCATCGCTGAGCTTGGCGAAGGCCGTGTACGGGAAGGCCGGATACAGCTGGCGCCCGTCCTGGTGGATGCCGTGGCGCATGGCACGCTCGAAGGCCGCGTAGGACCAGCGGCCGATGCCGGTCTCGTTGTCGGGCGTGATGTTGGTGGAGTAGATGGTGCCGAACGGCGTCTCCAGCCCGAAGCCGCCGGCATTGGCCGCACCGCCCGGGGCCGTGTGGCAGACCACGCAGTCGCCCGCAGCCGCCACCAGGCGGCCGCGCTCCAGGGCCTGCGGCGAGTACAGGGAAACGTCGGGCCCGTCGGTCAGCGGCAGGGCTGGCTTCAGTGGCCAGGCCATGGCCGCCATGCCGGCAAGGCCTGCGGCGCCTGCGGCCAGCCAGCCCCAGCCACGGCCGGGCCGCGCCGCACCGGGCCTGCCCGCCCCCTCGCCCGCCAGCGCCAGGCGCAGCTGCTCGGGCTGGAAGGGCACTTCGCGCAGGCGCACGCCTGTCGCATGGTGAATGGCGTTGGCAATGGCGGCGGCGGCGGGCAGCGTGGCCACGCCATCCAGCGCCAGATCGCCCTGGCGGATGACCGCGACATCGCCGGGCGCATGCTGCGCCAGGTCGGAGCCGGGCTTGGCGATCACATCGAAAGAAGCAGCGGAAGCTGTGGCCCCTGCCCAGTCGTCAAAAGCGGGCGCCGCGCCCAGCAGCCGGCGCGCATCGGCCAGCAATTGCGGGTCCTGCTGGACGATCTCGGGCCGCGTGCTGGCAGCCTGCGCCGCTTGCAGGCTGCGGCTGTCGTGGCCGGCCACGACGCGGGTCACTTCGATCTCGCCCGTTTGCGGGTGCACGGCCACCTCGGCCACCCAGGCGCTCCAGGCATGGAGATCGGCACCCTGCGCATCCAGGCTCTGCAGCTGGGCGGTGGCAAAGCCCCGGCCCAGCAGGCGGCCATCGGCGCCCTGGTGGGATGGTGCCTGCTGCGATGCCTGCGCACGCTCGGCCACCTGCCGGGCCAGATCGCGCACCGGGCCTTCGGGCAGGTGCTGCAGCCGCCATTGCAGCGGATCATGGCCCTGGTCCAGCGCCTGCTCATGCCAGCGGCTTTCGCGGGCAAAGACCTGGGCGGCATTCAGATCATCGACGCCGGCTTGCCGCAGGCTGGCGGCCTGCCGGCGTTCATGCACTTCGCCGGCATCGAGCACGGTGGCCAGGGCCGCGGCGCG
Source organism: Delftia sp. UME58 (assembly GCF_014170385.1). Lineage (NCBI taxonomy): Bacteria > Pseudomonadati > Pseudomonadota > Betaproteobacteria > Burkholderiales > Comamonadaceae > Delftia > Delftia sp. UME58. The sequence goes on along the minus strand of NZ_LZZV01000006.1, from coordinate 67,874 downwards.
CGCCAGCTCGGGCTGGCTCAGCAGGCGCGCCATGCTGGGGCGCACGGCCCAGGGCGTGTCGGACAGCAGCAGGTCCGGCTGCGGCGATGCATTGCCCGGCTGAGGCTGCACCACCGTGTCGGCTTCAAGCCCTTGCAAAGGCTGCGCATCCACGCGCAGCACCAGCTCCCGGCTGTCTGCGCTGCCCGCAGCAGTCCAGGCCTCGCAGGCCACGCTGACGGGCCTGCCCACGGCCTGGGACAGCAGGGCCGCATCGGCCGCTGCATCCATGAGATCCAGCGCATGCGGGGTGCCGGCCGCCGTGGCCGGCAGGCTGAACAGCCGCAGCGCGGACTCGGGGCATTGCAGCAGTGCAGCCAGTTCACGGCCGATCATCTGCCGCACGTCGGCGTCGCAGGGCGGCAACCAGACGCTGGCATGGCCGTCCAGGCACCACACGGCTGCGCGTGCGACACCTTCGCAAGACACGGGCGCCGCCATGCGCCAGACATAGCGGCCGGCATCGGGCAGGTCGGCCTTGCCGGCTCTGTCAGTCCCGTCGGCAGGACGGGGCGCGCTGGCGGCCCTGGCTTCCTGCCGGTCATCCCAGGCAGGGGCCAGGCCGGCAGCGGCCTGCCGGGCATGGACAGGCGCCACGGCCACCACACCCAGAAAATGCCCGCGCTGCACTGCGGCCACCACGCCGGCCATGGCCTGGGCGTCCTGCAGCCGTGCATGCAGGGGCACGCTGCCCCGGTAGCGCAGACCGTCCCAGGCCGCGACGGGCGGGCGCAGCGCCAGGCCGTGCAGCAGGTCGGAAGGCAGGGCGGGGGCGTTGCCGGCCGGGCTCATGGCTGGACCTCGCCCGCGCTGGAAGATGGAAAACCGGAGGGCGCCTGCAGCGCGGCGCGCTGTGCCCGCAGCTGCACGGCGCGCAGGGCGGCCTGCATGATTTCCACATGCGTGCCGCAGCGGCACAGGTTGTGGTGCAGCTCGTTGCGCAGCTCCTGCTCGGTGGGATTGGGGTTGCGGCGCAGCAGGGCCTCCACGGTCATGATCATGCCGTTGAGGCAGTAGCCGCACTGGGCCGCCTGGCAGTCGATGAAGGCCTGCTGCGTGGGGCCGGGGCACTGGCGCGAGCCCAGGCCTTCCAGCGTGGTGACCTCGCGGCCCACGGCCGCCCGCACGGGGATCACGCAGGAACGCGCGGCCACGCCATCGATCAGCACCGTGCAGGCGCCGCACTCGCCCAGGCCGCAGCCGTACTTGGGCCCGTTCAGCTCCAGGTCATTGCGCAGCACATGCAGCAGCGCCGTCCCGGGCGCTGCCGGCACCTCGCATGCGCGTGCATTGACCTGCAGGCGGATGGGGCTGGGGGTACTGCTTGGATGGACTGGGGTTCCCATGGGACGAGGCTCTTGCAACTTGGCTGCGGTTCAGGATGTCGGCGTTCTGCGGCCGGGCAGGAGGGGGGGATTCCCTCCCCTCCCCTCGTCCGGCAAGGCAGCGAGTATCAGGCCGCTGCCTTGACCTTGGGCTCGACCAGGGGCACGTTGAACACGTCGTAGCCGAAGCACCAGGACGGATCTTCGTTGGTGCGCAGCCAGGTGTTGTCGTGAGAGATGCGCTGCACCTTGCTGGCGCGCTCGGCACGGTTGGCCTCGTACAGGGCGAAGGCCAGTTCATGGTTGTGCGCGCCGACTTCCTTGAGGCAGCGCGCCAGCATGGCGCCGTCCTCGATGGCCATGGCCGCACCCTGGGCCATGTGGGGCTTCATGGGGTGGCAGGCATCGCCCAGCAGCACCAGGCGGCCACGGCTCCACAGCGGCAGCGGATCGCGCTCGAGCAGCGACCACTTGGTCACTTCCACGGTGGCGTCGATCAGCGCCTGCACCGTGGGATGCCAGCCCGAGAAGGCCTCGCGCATCTCTTCCTTGCTGCTTTCCAGCCAGCGGTCGTTGAGATCCCACTTCTCTACGGGCACGCCGGTCACGTAGTACAGCTCGTCGGCCTTGCCGGTGACGAAGTAGGTCATCATGTGGCGGTCATCGCTCCACCATTTCACGCAGGCATCGAAGGGCAGCATGCCGGCCTTGACTTCGGGCGTGGGGAACACGGCGCGGTGGGCCAGGTAGCCCGCGTACTTGGGCAGCTCGGGGCCCAGGAGTTCCTCGCGGATGCGGGAGTTCACGCCATCGGCGCCGATGACGATGTCCGCCTCCTCGGTCGTGCCGTCCGCGAAGTGCATGACCACCACATTGCCGCGGTCCTCCACCTTGGTCAGGAACTTGCCGTAGGCCATCACGCTGTCGGGCAGGGCCTCGACCAGCAGCGCATGGAAGTCGCCGCGGTGCACGGTCAGGTAGCTGGCGCCGTATTCCCTGACGGCGTAGTCGCCCAGCGGGATCTGGGCCAGCACGTCGCCCGTCTGCCAGTGGCGGCTGTACCAGTAGTCGGGATGCGAGCCCTGCTCGTTGAGCGCGTCCTCGATGCCGATCCTGCGCAGGATCTTCATCACATTGGGCCCGACGTGGATGCCGGCCCCCAGGCGCGAGAAGCTGGGCGCCTGCTCATAGACACGCACATTGAAGCCTTCCTGGAGCAGCAGCTTGGCAGCTGCAGCCCCGCCGAGACCGGCGCCGACAACGGCGATTCGAGGGGATTGAGACACAGTTTTCTCCTTGCAGGAATGTTGAAAGCCAGACGGGGCAACCGTTGCTTCGGCGCGTCCTTGCAGAGTGCAGAGCAGGAAGCGTGCCAGGCAACAAAACACTTAATTCAGGTGTATGCGCTTGAATTTTTCAAACCGACGCATGCACCACAGGGCGGCAGAATAAATTGAAGTTCGCCATTTTTGGTGCAATTTCTGCACCAAATCAGTACAAACCCCGAGAAAATTCTGATTTGCAAGGCGGCACGTCTTTTGCAAGAATAAAGCGTACACACTCAGTTGATTCTGATCAGACACTCTCGAAACTCTGCAAAGGCAAGTCCATGACCAAAACGTTCCGCATCGGCCAGATCGTCCCCAGCTCCAACACCACCATGGAGACCGAAGTGCCGGCCATGCTGCAGGCCCACTCCACGCTGCGCCCGCAGGACCGCTTCACCTTCCACTCCAGCCGCATGCGCATGAAGAAGGTGCAAAAGGAAGAGCTGGCCGCCATGGACGCCGAAAGCGACCGCTGCGCACTGGAGCTGAGCGACGCGCGCGTGGACGTGCTGGGCTATGCCTGCCTGGTGGCCATCATGGCCATGGGCAAGGGCTACCACCGCGTCTCGCAGCAGCGCCTGACCGAGCGCACGGCAAGCAATGGCGCCACCGCCCCGGTGATCACCAGCGCCGGCGCGCTGGTGGAAGCGCTCAAGGTCATGGGCGCCAAGAAGATCGCCCTGGTGGCGCCCTACATGGTTCCGCTGACCCAGCTGGTCATGGACTACGTGGCCGCCGAAGGCTTCGAGATCGTGGACTGGCGTGCGCTGGAGATCCCCGACAACCTGGACGTGGGCCGCCACGACCCCGCCAAACTGCCCGGCATCGTGGCCGGCATGAACTACGCCGACGCCGATGTGATCGTGCTGTCGGCCTGCGTGCAGATGCCCTCGCTGCCGGCCGTGGCCCAGGTCGAGGCCCAGACCGGCAAGCCGGTGCTGACCGCCTCCATCGCCACCACCTATGCCATCCTCAAGGAACTGGGGCTGGACCCCGTGGTGCCGGGCGCGGGCGCGCTGCTGTCGGGCGCCTATCCCTACGACACCGGCAACAGCGCAGCCAAGGCCTGAGGAACACACGCATGACCAGCAACTCCAGCACCCCCAGCACATTCCGCTACGGCGGCAACGTCCACGCCAACGGCATCCGCCAGCACTACCTGCGCTACGGCGGCGCCGAGGGCGAACGCGCGCAGCGCGATGCCGTCATCCTGATCCCCGGCATCACCAGCCCGGCCGTGACCTGGGGCTTCGTGGCCGAGCACCTGGGCCGCCAGTTCGACACCTATGTGCTCGATGTGCGCGGGCGCGGCCTGTCGTCCTCGGGACCTGGCCTGGACTACGGCCTCGATGCCCAGGCCGCCGACGTGGCCGCCTTCACCCAGGCCCTGGGCCTGCAGCGCTGGGCGCTGGTCGGCCACTCCATGGGCGGGCGCATTGCCGTGCGCGCCGCGCGCAGCCAGCCGGCCGGGCTCACGCGCCTGGTCATCGTCGATCCGCCGGTCTCCGGCCCCGGCCGCCGCGCCTACCCGGCCGCCCTGCCCTGGTATGTGGACTCCATCCGCCAGGCCACGCTGGGCATGGATGCCGAGGCCATGCGCGCCTTCTGCCCCACCTGGACCGAAGAGCAGCGCCAGCTGCGCGCCCAGTGGCTGCACACCTGCCACGAGCCGGCCATCGTGCAAAGCTTCGAGGACTTCGGCCGTGACGACATCCATGCCGACCTGCCCCGCATCCAGCACCCGCTGCTGCTGGTCACGGCCGAGCGCGGCGACGTGGTGCGCAGCGAGGACGTGGCCGAGTGGCAGGGCCTGGCACCCCAGACCGAGCATGTGCGCGTGCCCAACGCCGGCCACATGATCCCCTGGGACAACGAGGCCGGGTTCTACGTGGCCTTGGGCGATTTCCTCGGAGCGCGGGTGGACTGAATGTCCAACCGCAGCCCACTCCCATCCATCGCGACACCAAGGAGCCGACCATGTCCGTCAGCGATATCGATCTGATCCACGCCTGGAAGCAGGTGCTCACGCTGTCCCGGCTCGAAGCCGGCCAGACCGTCACCGTGCTCACGGGCGCCGACACGCACCCGCAGACGCTGCGCTGCGCCATTGCCGCCTCCAGCGAAATGGGTGCGCGCGTCAACCGCCTGGACCTGCCGCCCGTCAACGCCGAAAAATCACTGAGCCGCGACTCGCTGGCCTACCTGGGCACGACGCCGCTGACCGGCAACCCCGCCGCCATCGCCGCGCTCAAGGCCAGCGACCTGGTGCTGGACCTGATGACGCTGCTGTTCTCGCCCGAGCAGCACGAGATCCTGCAGACCGGCACCAAGATCCTGCTGGCCGTGGAGCCGCCCGAGGTGCTGTGCCGCCTGGTGCCCACCGAGGGCGACCGCGCGCGCGTGCAGGCCGCGGCCAAGCGGATCGAGGCGGCCGGGCAGATGCACATCACCTCGGCCGCGGGCACCGACCTGCGCTGCCGCCTGGGCAGCTTCCCGGCCATCTGCGAATACGGCTTCGTGGACCAGCCCGGCCGCTGGGACCACTGGCCCAGCGGCTTCGTGCTGACCTGGCCCGACGAGGGCGAGAGCAACGGCCGCGTGGTCCTGGACCGGGGCGACATCCTGCTGCCCATGAAGGACTACGTGACCGAGCCCATCGAACTCGTCATCGAAAAGGGCTACGTCACGCGCATCAGCGGCGGCCTGCAGGCCGACATTCTCAAGGAGTACATGGCCTCCTACGAGGACCCCGAGGCCTATGCCGTCTCCCACATCGGCTGGGGGCTGCAGCCGCGCGCCCACTGGTCCATGCTGGCCCACTACAACAAGGAAACCCACATCGGCATGGACGCCCGCGCCTTCGAGGGCAACTTTCTGTGGTCCATGGGCCCCAACAACGAGGCCGGGGGCAGCCGCACCACGGCCTGCCACATCGACATCCCCATGCGCCACTGCTCGGTGGCGCTGGATGGCAAGCCCACCGTCATCGACGGCGTGGTGCAGGACGAGGAAGGACTGGCGCGTGCCGCCAAAAGGTCCAAGCAAGGAAAGGACATCACATGACCACGACAACCACCGGCCAGGCCACCGGCGCGCAGAGCGTTCCCACCGAGGGCGTGCAGGGCGACATCTCTGCTGACATCTCGGTTTATGCACGCCAGGGCTTCGGCACGCCGCTGCCGCTCAAGGCCCCGTTCGGCCTGCTCATCATCGACTTCGTCAACGGCTTTGCCGACCCGGCCGTGTTCGGCGGCGGCAACATCCCCGAAGCCATCGCGCAGACGCAGCACCTGCTGGCCCATGCGCGCGAGCGCGGCTGGCCCGTGGCGCACAGCCGCATCGTGTTCTCGGACGACGATGCCGACCACAACATCTTCTGCCTGAAGGTGCCCGGCATGCTGACCCTGAAGGAAGACAGCCCCAACAGCGCCATCGTGCCCCAGCTGGCCCCGGCCGCTGGCGAATACGTGGTGCGCAAGAGCACGCCCTCGGCCTTCTTCGGCACCATGCTCGCACCCTGGCTGGCCCAGCGCGGCGTGCAGACCCTGCTGGTGGCCGGCTGCGTGACCAGCGGCTGCGTGCGCGCCAGCGTGGTCGATGCCATGCAGTCGGGCTTTCGCCCGCTGGTGGTGGCCGACTGCTGCGGCGACCGCGCCCTGGGCCCGCACGAGGCCAACCTGTTCGACATGGCCCAGAAGTACGCGGCCGTGATGCCGCTGAGCCAGGCCATCGCCGACACCGACGCCCTCGCCGCAGGTTGATCCCACCGCGCCAACGCGCCCATGGGGCCGGCCCTGCGCAGCCGGCCCCAAAGTGCATAACATGCACAAGGCACGCCTGAAGGCGTGCCCGCGAAGAACACCGCACCATGAACCTGCCCCAGCCCCAAGCCCTGCACGCACAGCTGCTCACGCGAGCCGACACCCTGCTTGTGGTGCGCCAGCCCGTGGCGCCGCCGCGCCCTGCGCCCGGCCAGCCCGGCACGGCCACCGACTATGTGCAGTCCACGCCCGAGGTCTTCGTGGCCGTACTGGCCGACGAAGCCGCGCCCCAGGGCTGGCGCGCCCTGGCCTTCAACGGCCATGTGGACCTGGGCACGGGCATACGCACGGCTCTGGCGCAGATCGTGGCGGAGGAACTCGAAGTGCCACTGGACCGTCTGGACATGGTGCTGGGCCACACGGCCGCCGCGCCCAACCAGGGCCCGACCATTGCCAGCGCCAGCATCCAGATCTCGGCCGTGCCGCTGCGCCGCGCCGCCGCCCAGGCGCGCGAGCAGCTGCTGGCACTGGCCGCGCAGCAATGGAGCGTGGCGGCGGACCGGCTCCAGGCGCGCGAAGGCCTGGTGCGCTTTGCCGATGGCAGCGATGCCCGCGAACTCGGCTATGGCGATCTGCTGCGCGGCCAGCAATTGCAGCTGACGCTGGCCCCGCCCGATCAGGAAGTGAAGCTCAAGCCCGCCAGCGAATACCGACTCGTCGGCCACGGCGCGGCGCGCGTGGACATCCCCGCCAAGGCCACGGGCGAGCTGAGCTTTGTCCATGATGTGCGCGTGCCCGGCATGCGCCATGGCCGCGTCATCCGCCCTCCGCACCCGGGCCGCGACGGCGGCGATTTCATCGGCCGCTGCCTGGTGGCCGTGGAGCGCGACTCCGTGGCCCACCTGCCCGGCAACGTGCAGGTGGTCACCGAAGGTGACTTCGTCGGCGTGGTCGCCGACCGCGAGGAACAGGCCATTGCCGCCATGCGCGCGCTGCGCGTGCAATGGCAGGCCGTGCCGCCGGCACCCGATCTGTCTGACTTGGCCGCAGCCCTCCGCGCCAATCCTGCCCAACACCGTGCGCTGGTGGACCAGGGCACTGTGGACGATGCCTTCGCGGGCGTCGGCACGGGTGCGGCCACCGAACTGCGCCGCAGCTACGTCTGGCCCTACCAGATGCATGCCTCCATCGGCCCGTCCTGCGCCGTGGCCGATTTCAGCGAGGGCCGTCTCAAGCTCTGGGCCGGCACGCAGAACCCCCACATGCTGCGCACCGACCTGGACCGCCTGCTGCAACTGGGCGAGGACCGCATCGAGATCGTGCGCCTGGAGGCGGCCGGCTGCTACGGCCGCAACTGCGCCGACGACGTCTGCGCCGACGCCGCCCTGCTGTCCATGGCCGTGGGCGCGCCCGTGCGCGTGCAGCTCACGCGCGAGCAGGAACACCAGTGGGAGCCCAAGGGCACGGCCCAGCTCATGGACGTGAGCGCGGCCATCGATGCCCGGGGCGAGCTGCTGGCCTACGACTTTGCCGTGCGCTACCCCTCCAACGACGCGCCGCTGCTGGCCCTGCTGCTCACAGGCCGCATCCCGGGCGAGCCGCGCACGCTGGAGATGGGCGACCGCACGGCCGTGCCGCCCTACCGCTACGCCAGCCAGCGCATCACCTGCCATGACATGGCGCCCATCGTGCGCTCGTCCTGGCTGCGCGGCGTCTCGGCCCTGCCCAATTCCTTTGCCCACGATTGCATGATCGACGAACTGGCCCATGCGGCCGGTGCCGACCCCGTGGACTACCGCCTGCGCCACCTCGATGACCCGCGCGCCGTCGAGTTGATCGAAGCCACGGCACGCCACGCCGGCTGGCAGCGAAAACAAACGGGAAGCCGGGGCCGGGCCGGCGCCGACGGCCTGCTGCACGGGCGCGGCGTGGCCTATGCACGCTACATCCACAGCCGCTTTCCCGGCTTCGGCGCGGCCTGGGCCGCCTGGGTCATCGACATCGACGTGGACCCCGCCAGCGGCCGCATCACCGTGCGGCGCCTGGTCGTGGGCCAGGACACGGGAATGATGGTCAACCCCGACGGCGTGCGCCACCAGATCCACGGCAACGTCATCCAGACCCTGAGCCGCAGCCTGATGGAGAAGGTCGCCTTCAATGCGCAAGGCGTGGCCAGCCGCGAGTGGGGCAGCTACCCCATCATCGGCTTCCGCGACCTGCCCCCCATCGAAGTGGTGCTGATGCCGCGCCAGGACGAGCCCCCCATGGGCGCAGGCGAATCGGCCTCGGTGCCCGGGCCGGCCGCGCTGGCCAATGCGCTGTTCGACGCCACCGGCCGGCGCTTCTACGCCGCGCCGTTCACGCCCGACGTGGTGCGCGCCGCACTGAATGCCGCGCCAAAGACTGCACAGCCCGCCTAGTTTTTCAGCGCCCCTGCATGCCGCAGGCACTGCGCACGCCATTCGGCGGCTTCCTGCAGTTGCAGCGCGGCCTGGAGCGCGCGCGTGGGCGGCACGCCCTGCTGGGCCATGAAGCCTATGGGCGTGACCAGCTCGGGCGAACGCAGCGGCCGCGCCACCAGGCCCGGCATGTGGCGCACCGTGGCCACCATGGCGCCGGGCAGCACGGTGGCCATGCCATCCGCTCCTTGCGCCACGGCCATCACCAGGGTCAGCACGGAGTTGGTTTCCATGGCGGGCTGCACGGCCATGTCCACGGCGGCGAAGGCCTCGTCGATCACCGTGCGGTTGTGCATGTCGGGGGTGAGCAGGCACAGCGGCATGCCGGCCACCTCGCGCCAGGCGATATCGTCGCCAAAGGCGAAGGGCCGGCCCTCGCCCTGCCCATCGCGGCACTCGCGGCACAGCAGGTAGTAATGCTCCTCGTACTGGGGCCAGGACTGCAGGCGCGGCCCGCGCGGCGGCATGCGCGCGCTGTAGCCCAGGGCCAGGTCCAGCGACAGGTCTTCGAGCCCGCTCTCGATCTCGGCCGAGCTCATGGACAGCACCACGGGCGTGATGCCCGGATGGTGCTCGCGCAGCATGGCCGCAAAGCGCGTGAGCATGGGCATGGCCGTGGGCACGGCCGCCATGCGCAGCTGCCCGCGCAGCGCGCCGGCGGCGGCGCTCAGCTCCTGGCGCAGGCCTTCCTCGGCGCGCAACATGGCCAAGGCCGTGGCCAGCACCTGGTCGCCCTCGGGCGTGAAGCCCGCGAACGAGCGGCCCCGGCGCACGATGACCGCACCGAACTCCTCCTCCAGCGCGCGCAGCGCATTGGACAGCGCAGGCTGGGTGATATGGCATGCCAGCGCCGCGCGGCCGAAATGGCGGTGCTCGTTGAGCGCCGCCAGATACCGCATCGAGGTCAGCAGGTTCATGCCGGCAGCGCCAGAAGGCTCAGGTGCCCTGGCTGACGGTGATGGTGGGGAACTTGCTGGTGAAGTCCCGCGCCTTGAGCGCCACCTTCACGGCCAGGTCGCGCGCCACCTTCTTGTAGATCTGCGCGGCCTCGCTGTCGGGCTCGGCCACCACGGTGGGCTTGCCGCTGTCGGCCTGCAGGCGGATCTGCAGCGACAGGGGCAGGGCGCCCAGGTAGTCGATGCCGTACTCGGCCGCCATCTGCTTGCCGCCCTCGGCGCCGAAGATGTGCTCCACATGGCCGCAGTTGGTGCAGACGTGGGCAGCCATGTTCTCGACCAGGCCGAGGATGGGCACGCCCACCTTCTCGAACATCTTCACGCCCTTCTTGGCGTCGATCAGGGCAATGTCCTGGGGCGTGGTGACGACCACGGCGCCCGTCATGGGCACGCGCTGGGCCAGCGTCAGCTGGATGTCGCCGGTGCCGGGCGGCATGTCCACCAGCAGGTAGTCCAGATCCTTCCAGTTGGTCTGGCGCAGCATCTGCTCCAGCGCCTGCGTGGCCATGGGGCCGCGCCAGATCATGGCCTGGTCGTTGTTGACCAGGAAACCGATGGACATGACCTGCACGCCATGGCTTTCCATGGGCTCCATGGTCTTGCCGTCGGGGCTTTCGGGGCGGCCCGAGATGCCCATCATCATGGGCTGGCTGGGGCCGTAGATGTCGGCATCCAGGATGCCCACGCGCGCGCCCTCGGCGGCCAGCGCCAGCGCCAGGTTGGCCGTGGTCGTGCTCTTGCCCACGCCGCCCTTGCCGGAAGAGATGGCGATGATGTTCTTGACGCCCGGCAGCAGCTGCACGCCGCGCTGCACCGCATGCGCGGCGACCTTGGACGTGATGTTGACCGAGACATTTCCCACGCCCTCGACGGTCTTGGCCGCCGCGACGAACTGGCCGCGCAGCGCCGGCACCAGGCTTTGCGCCGGATAGCCCATCTCCACGTCGAAGGCCACGTCGGCCCCCGTGACCTGCAGGTTGCGCAGGGCGCGGGTGCTCACATAGTCCTTGCCGGTGTGGGGATCGAGCACGCTGGAGAGCGCGGCCAAGAGCGCTTGTTCTGTGACTGCCATTGCTTTGATTACTCCTAGAGCCGGATAGTCTATCCAAGGCCCCAAGCCCTCGCCCGCGCGAGACAATGCAGGCCCCGCTGGCTTTGTTCCCATTTTTCCCGCTTTTCCGCGAAAGATCCGCCCCGTGAAATTCAAGATGGCCCACAACTCCCTGTTCGCGATCCTGCTGCGCTCGCGCTGGTGGATCAGCATCGCGCTGGCCGCGCTGGTGACCCTGGTGTCCACGGCGCTGCTGCCCAAGGACATCGCGCCGTTCGCCGCCATCACCGCCCTGCCCTTCTTCGGCATAGGCTGCGTTGCCGCCTGGCGCCAGCTGCGCGCGCCCAGCCCCGCCAAGGTGGAACAGGCCCTGGAGATCGCCGCCCAGCAAAGCTGGCGCGAGTTCGCCGATCGGCTCGATCGCGCCTGGCAGGCCGAGGGCTACACCGTGACCCGCCTGTCCGACAAGGACGGCGCCGACTTCGTGCTGGAACGCGAAGGCCGCACCACCGTGGCCAGCGCCAGGCGCTGGAAGGCCGGCGTGCACGGCATGGAGCCGCTGCGCGCCCTGCTGGCCGCAGGCCAGGCGCGCGATGCGGCCACGGTCTGCTACCTGTCGCTGCAGCCGCCGGCCGAGAATGCGGCCGCCTGGGCAAAACAGCAAGGCATCGCCCTGATCTCCGGCAAGGACCTGGGCTCCCTGCTGGCCAAGGCCTGATTCCTTCGGGGTCATCCCCTGATCTGATGACGGCCGGCGCGCGGCACACTCCAGGCATGCCCGATGCCGCGCCCTCACCCGACTCCAGCCTCCCTTCCCCCAGCACCGGACTGCTGCTCAGCGGCGGCGGCGCCCGCGCCGCCTACCAGGCCGGCGTGCTGGAGGCCATTGCCGAGATACGCCGCGCCTGCGGCCAGCAGCATGGCCCCAATCCCTTCCCCATCCTGGTCGGCACCTCGGCCGGCGCCATCAACGCGGCGGCACTGGCCTGCGGCAGCGACCATTTCGACCGGGCCGTGCGCCGCATGTCGCGCATCTGGCGCAACCTGCGGCCCGAGGACATCTACCTGTCCGACTCGCTGAGCGTGCTGCGCAGCGGCGCGCGCTGGCTGACCCTGCTGTCCCTGGGCTGGGCCCTGGCGCGCTGGGGCCGCATGCGCCCGCGCTCGCTGCTGGACAACCAGCCGCTGGGCCGGCTGCTGTCGCGCGGCCTGGTTCCGCTGGAACGCCTGCCCCAGCTGATCGCGGACGGCCACCTGCGCGCGCTGGCGGTGTCCGCCTCCAGCTACACCACCAGCGAGCATGTGACCTTCTGCCAGGCGCAGGACCAGCTCCAGCCCTGGGTGCGCAACCAGCGCAAGGCCGCCGCCGCCCAGATCACGCACGCGCACCTGCTGGCATCCTCGGCCATTCCCTTCATCTTTCCGGCCACGCCGCTGCCGCTGGACGGAGCCACCGAATACTTCGGCGACGGCTCCATGCGCCAGACCGCCCCGCTGGCGCCCGCCATCCACCTGGGTGCCGAGCGCATCCTGGTCGTGGGCGCGGGCCGCCGCAACGAGCCCGCTGCCACGCCCCCGCCGGAAGGCGCCAGCTACCCCTCCCTGGCCCATATCGCGGGCCACACGCTGTCGAGCATCTTCCTGGACGCCCTGTCCCTGGACGTGGAGCGCGCCGAGCGCATCAACCAGACCCTGGCCCTGATCCCGCCTGCCGACCGCGAACGCAGCCGCCTGCGCCCCCTGCAGTTGCTGGTCATCTCGCCCTCCGAGCGCATAGACGCCATCGCCGCGCGGCATGTGGGCCAGTTGCCCCTGCCCATGCGCACCCTGCTGGGCGCCCTGGGCGTGCGCCAGAACGCCAGCGACCCGCGCGGCGCCGCCCTGGCCAGCTACCTGCTGTTCGAGCGCAGCTTCACCCGCGAACTCATGGCCCTGGGCCGGCGCGACGCGCTGGCGCGGCGCAGCGACATAGAGCAGTTCCTGGGGTGGCAGCGCGTACCCGGCACTGCCTGAAAGAAAAGGCCGCCAGCGCGCGTCGGCCGCCCAGCCCTTCTAGAATGTCAGGTTCCCTCGAGAAAGCAGCCAGTCATGACCGCACGCAAACTCTTCGTCACCACCGCCCTGCCGTACGCCAACGGCAACTTCCACATCGGCCACATCATGGAATACATCCAGGCCGACACCTGGGTGCGTGCGCAGCGAATGCAGGGTAACGCGGTCAACTTCGTGGGCGCCGATGATGCCCACGGCGCGCCCATCATGATCGCGGCCGAGAAGGCCGGCAAGACGCCCCAGCAGTTCGTGGCCGACATCGCCGCAGGCCGCAAGCAGTACCTGGACGGCTTCCACATCGCCTTCGACAACTGGCACAACACCGATGCGCCGGAGAACCACGCCCTGGCCCAGCAGATCTACCTGGATCTGAAGAAGGCCGGCTTCATCGAGACGCGCACCATCGAGCAGTTCTTCGACCCCGAGAAGAACATGTTCCTGCCCGACCGCTTCATCAAGGGCGAGTGCCCGCGCTGCCACGCCAAGGACCAGTACGGCGACAACTGCGAGGTCTGCAGCGCCGTCTACGCGCCCACCGACCTGATCACCCCCTACTCGGCGCTGTCCGGCGCCAAGCCCGTGCTCAAGAGCTCGGAGCATTTCTTCTTCAAGCTCTCGGACCCGCGCTGCGTGGAATTCCTGACCGAATGGACCCAGGACGGCCAGCATGTGCAGCCCGAGGTGGCCAACAAGATCAAGGAATGGTTCAGCGTGCGCACCAACCCGGACGGCACGACCAGCGAAGGCCTGGGCGACTGGGACATCTCGCGCGACGCCCCCTACTTCGGCATCGAGATCCCCGATGCGCCGGGCAAGTACTTCTACGTCTGGCTGGACGCGCCCGTGGGCTACCTGGCCTCGCTCAAGCACCTGCTGGACCGCCGTGGCGAGGACTACGAGGCCTACATGGCCGACCCGGCGCTGGAGCAGTACCACTTCATCGGCAAGGACATCATCACCTTCCACACGCTGTTCTGGCCCGCCATGCTCAAGTTCAGCGGCCGCAAGACGCCCACCAAGATCTGCGTGCACGGCTTCATGACCGTGAACAACGGCGAGAAGATGAGCAAGAGCCGCGGCACCGGCCTGGACCCGCTCAAGTACCTGGGCCTGCAGATGAACCCCGAGTGGCTGCGCTACTACCTGGGCGCCAAGCTCAACGGCAAGAATGAGGACATCGACTTCAATCCCGACGACTTCATGGCCCGCGTCAATTCCGACCTGATCGGCAAGTACGTGAACATCGCCTCGCGCGCTGCCGGCTTCATCGCCAAGCGCTTCGACGGCAAGCTGGGCACGGTCAGCGAAGACGGCCAGGCCCTGCTGGCCCAACTGCGCGGCCAGAGCGAGGCCGTCGTCCAGGCCTTCGAGAACCGCGACACGGCCCGCGCCGTGCGCGAGATCATGCAGCTGTGCGACCGCGTCAACGAATACGTGGACGCCAACAAGCCCTGGGAGCTGGCCAAGCCGCAGGAAGGCATGGCGAACCGGGATGAGCGCCTGCAGGACGTCTGCACCACCTGCATCGAGGCCTTCCGCCTGCTGACCATCTACCTGAAGCCCATCCTGCCGGCCGTGGCCGAACAGGTGGAAGGCTTCCTGAACGTGGCGCCGCTGCAGTTCGCCGATGCGCAGAACCTGCTGGGCGCCGGCCATGCCATCGGCCTGTACAAGCACCTGATGCAGCGCGTGGACGTCAAGCAGCTGGACGCCCTGTTCGAGGCCCCCGAGCCCGTGGTCGAGAAGATCCTGCCCGGCGGCGAGGAGATTGCCGAAACCATCGGCATCGACGACTTCGCCAAGGTGGACCTGCGCATCGCCAAGATCGTGGAATGCAAGCCCGTGGAAGGCTCGACCAAGCTGCTGCAGCTCACGCTGGACGTGGGCGAAGGCAAGACGCGCAACGTGTTCTCCGGCATCTCCAGCATGTACCGTCCTGAGCAGCTGCAGGGCAAGCTCACCGTGATGGTGGCCAACCTGGCGCCGCGCAGGATGAAGTTCGGCATCTCCGAAGGCATGGTGCTGGCCGCCAGCCACGCCGATGAGAAAAGCAATCCCGGCATCTATGTGCTGGAGCCTTTCCCAGGCGCCACACCCGGCATGCGCATACATTGAAATGCCCCCTGAGTCGCTTCGCGCCTTCCCCCTGAAGGGGGACGACACCCTCGGTGCGGGGCGGCCCTTCCTCGGCGTCCCTGACTTAGGCTCTGCCGGTTTCAAAGATTGCGCACAGTGTGTTGGACGACAATCATGAAGTCGGCAAAGTCCCGCAAGCCCTCACGGTCCCCGGCCCTGGGGGCTTTTCTTTGCCTGTGCACCGGAGCCCTGCTGTCCGGCTGCACCGTGGTCGCCGTGACGGCCACCGCGGTCAGCGTCACGGCCTCGGCCGTGGGGCTGGCCGCGGATGCGGCCGTGGGCACGGTAAAAATCGTCGGCAAGGGAGTGGGCAAGGCCGTCGATGCGATGAGCGATGACGGGGCAGCCGCAGACAACAGCGGCATCACGGTCCGCTACCGCACGCCCGACGGCCAGCCTCTGACACCCTGAGACTACTGCCCGGCGTAGCGCCCCGGCCGGTGGCTCACGGCCAGGAACACGCCCATGATCACGGCCGCCAGCACCGACCAGGCCACGCGCTCGAAGGGCACGACCCACAGCGCCAGCAGCACCACGCAGCAGTCGATGGCCATCTGCACCTTGCCGGCGCGGATGCCGTAGCGGTCCTGCAGGTAGAGCGAGGCAATGGTGGCGCCGCCCAGGCTGGAGCGGTGGCGCGCCAGGAACAGCAGGCCCGAGCCCATGAGCAGGCCGCCCGCAATGGCGGCAAAGGCCGGGTGCAGGTAGTCGATGTGGATGAGGCGCGGCCCCATTTCGGTGATCAGCGACAGCGCGCCCACGCAGATGAAGGTCTTGACCGTGAAGGTGCGGCCCACGCGCGTCCAGGCAAACCAGTAGAACGGGATATTGATCGCGAAGAAGACCAGGCCGAACGGCCAGCCCGTGGCGTAGTGCAGCACGAAGGCCAGGCCCGCCGTGCTGCCCGTCAAAAGCCCCGCCTGGGCGAACATCATCATGGCGATGCCCACGAACAGGGTTCCGGTGAAGAGGGCCTGGACATCCTCGAAGAGGCCATGACGCAGCGAAGCGGTGGCCGGGACAGGCGCAGCAGGCGCGGCAGCGGGTAGGGAAGGCGTGGACATTGTCGGGGTGATGACAGATCTATCGTCGCAAAGACCCCGGATCGGAGCCTTCGCCGTACCCATGGGGTGTCATAGGTACAAACCCGGATTCTAGAGAGAATCGACACGAAACGCTGTTGCGCCCGCCCCACCCTGGGCGCGACAGGGAATCCGGTCACTCCATGCGGATGTGGGCCGCCTTGACGACGTCGGCGTACTTGCGCAGGTCGGCCTCGATCTGGCTGCGGAACTCGGCCGGGGTATTGCCAGAGGCGCTGATGCCCAGCGAGGCCAGCCGTTCGCGCACCTCGGGCGCCTGCACCACGGCGTGCAACTCCCGCTGCAGCCGGTCGACGATGGCAGGCGGGGTCCTGGCCGGCGCCAGAATGCCGATCCACGAACTGACCTCGAAGCCCGGCACGCCCGACTCCGCCACCGTGGGCACCTGTGGCAGCGAAGGCAGGCGCTGCGCGCTGGACACCGCGATGGCGCGCACCTGTCCACGCTGTATGAAGGGCTGGGCCCCCGCCACGGCCGTGTAGAGCATGGGCAGCGTGCCGCCCACGACGTCGGCCAGGGCCTGGCCGCCTCCCTTGTAGGGCACATGCACGAAGTTCGCACCCGTGCGCACGCGCAGCAGTTCGCCCGCGATATGCGGCGTGCTGCCTGTTCCGGCGCTCCCGTACGAGATGCCCATGGGGACGCCCGTGGAGACGCCCGCGCTGCCGGCCTTGGAATAGGCCACCAGCGCCGCCAGGTCCCTGGCCGGAACCGAAGGATGGGTGACGATGACCAGGGCCGCGTCGCCGATCTTGCTGACGGGCTCGAAGTCCCTGAGCGTGTCGAACGGCACCTTGGGATAGACGTGGGGGTTGATGACCAGGGTTCCATCAAAGCCCACGACCAGCGTATAGCCGTCAGGCGCTGCGGCTGCCGCCATCTGCGTGCCGATGTTGCCCGAGGCACCGGGCCGGTTGTCCACCACCACCTGCTGGCCCAGGCGGGCCGCCAGCCGCTCGGCCACCACGCGCGCACCAGTGTCGGTGACGCCGCCGGGCGCAAAGGGGACGATGAGCCGGACCGGCTTGGTCGGATAGTCGTCGGCCCGTGCAGGCGCCGCGCCCAGGCCCGTAGCCAGGCCCACGGCGATGTACAGGGTCATCAAGAGTTTTTTCATGGTGTTGTCTCCTTTCTGGGCCGGTCAATCGGCCCGTATGCCGCCGCGCCTGGCCACCTGCGCCCATTTGCCGGCCTCCGACGCGACGAAGCGGCCGAATTCGGCAGGTGGCGTCAGGTCCACGCGCGCGCCCTGCTCCTGCAACTGGCGCGCCACCGCAGGATCGGCGGTCGCCTTGAGCAAATCCCGGTGCAGTTGCGTGACCACGGCATCGGGCAGGCCGGCCGGGCCAAAAAGTCCATACCAGCTCAGCGACTCCACGCCTTGCAGGCCCGCCTCCGCGAAGGTCATGGCATCGGGGAAGATCGCCATGCGCTCGCGCGCCGCCACGCCCACCACGCGCAGCCTGCCCGAATGCACATGGGGCAGTGCCGTGAGCACGCTGGTCACGCCGGCCGGCAGGTGGCCCCCGATGATGTCCACCATGATGGGCGCCCCGCCCTTGTAGGCCACGCCCGCCATGCGCAGGCTGCCGGCCTGGCGGATCATCTCGCCGGTCAGGCGGGTCTGGCCTTCGGAATAGCCCACGGCCAGTTCCTGGCCGCCCTGGCCGCGCGCGGCGTCGATCAGGTCCGGCAATTTCCTGTAGGGTCCGTCCGCAGCGACGACCAGCACCATGGGCGATGTGGCGATATTGGTCACTGGCGTGAAGGCCTTCATGGTGTCGTAGGGCAGGCTTTTCATGAGCACGGGATTGATGGCGTGCGAGCCGACCACGAGCAGCAGCGTATGGCCGTCGGGCGGCGCCTTGGCCACATGGCTGGAGCCGATCACGCCGTTGGCGCCAGTCCGGTTGTCCACGACCACGGACTGCTGCCACAGCTGGGACAGGCGTTGCGCCACGAGGCGCCCGACGATGTCAGTGCCCCCGCCCGCCGAATAGGGGACGACGATGGTCACGGGCTTGCTGGGGAACGTTGCGGGCTCGCGTGCCAGAGCGGCAGCGCCAGGTGCCGCCGTCCAGGCGGCGAAAGCCGACAGTGCGCCCAGGGCCGTTCTCCGGCCGGGCTGAAAAGTGGGGTGGTGATGGGCCATGGTGTTGTCTCCTCTTGTGGATGCTGCAGGGTCTATGCGGAAACCGGCGCCGTCCGGCCGCCGCGCGCACGACGCAGCCAGGCGCTGCTGCGCCCGCCCAGCGGCCGATCCAGCACCGCTTCGGCAAAGCCGATGGCTTCGAGCAGGCCATCGAGCGCCACGCCCGTGGCAAGGCCGCTGCGCTCGGCCATGAGCACGAGGTCTTCCGTGGCCAGGTTGCCGGCTGCACCGGGTGCGAAGGGGCAGCCGCCCAGGCCACCCACGCTGGCGTCGAAACGCCGCACGCCGGCCTCCAGGCCGGCCCAGGCGTTGGCCAGCCCCAGTCCGCGCGTGTCGTGCAGGTGCAAGGCCAGTTGGTGCAGGGGCAGCACATCGCGCAGCGCCGCAAGCCGGTCGCGGACCTGGGCGGGCGCAGCCGCGCCCGTGGTGTCGGCAATCACGATCTCGTCCGCGCCGGCCTCGTGCATGCGGCCGGCCAGCCGCAGCAGTTCGGCCTGCGGCGTCGGGCCCTCGAACGGGCATTCGAATGCCACGGCCACGTAGGCGCGCGTGCGCAGCCCCAGGGACCGGGCACGCTCCAGGGTCTGCTCGCTGATGTCCAGCGCCTCCGACAAGCCCATGTTGATGTTCTTGCGGTTCATGGTCTCGGTGGCCGACAGCACGACGGCAATCTCGCGCGCCCCGGCCGCCTGCGCACGCTCCAGCCCCTTGAGATTGGGCACCAGCGCCGATGCGCGCAGCTGCGGCCAGCGCGCGGCCAGGCGCGGCAGCAGTTCGCCCGCATCGGCCATCTGCGGCACGGCGCGCGGGGATACGAAGCTCGTGGCCTCGATGCTGCGCACGCCGGCCGCCACCAGGCGCTCGACCAGGCCCAGCTTGTCCTGCGTGGACACCATCGCGGACTGGTTCTGCAGCCCGTCGCGCGGGGAAACGTCGGTGATATGAAGGGTATCCATGCATCCCTCCCTCAGGCGATCGTGCCCGCAGCGCGCAGACGCGCCAGCCGTTCACCCGAATAGCCAGGCAGGCCTGCCAGTACCTCGTCGGTCTGCGCCCCCAGGGAGGGCGGCGGCCGGTGTTCGAACGTTTGCGCAGCCGACAGCTTGACGGGATTGCCCGGCATGCGCAGCCGCTCGCCCCCCGGCATGGGCACTTCGACGACCATGTCCCGCGCCAGTACCTGAGGGTCTGCCAGGGCCTGTCCCAGGTCGTTGACGGGCCCGCAGGGAATGCGCGCGGCGCGCAGCAAGTCCAGCCAGTGCGCCGTGCTGCGCGTGCGCAGTTCGGCCGCCACGACGGCATCTATGCGCGCCTTGGCAGCGAAACGTGCGGGCTGCCCGCGCAAAGCGGGATCGCGCAGCGCGGGCAGGTCCATGCATTCGGCAAAGCGCTCGAAGAAGGCATCGCCTATGCAGGCGACGATGATGTGGCCGTCAGACGTGGCGTAGCTGTTGTAGGGCACATGCACGAAGTGCCCGTTGCCTATGCCCTCGGGCACCTTGCCCGACATGAAATACATGGTGGCCATGTAGTTGAGCAGCGAGATCTGCGCATCGAGCATGGACACGTCGACATGCTGGCCGCGCCCAGTGCGATCGCGCTCCACCAGCGCGGCAAGCACGCCCAGGGCGCCGAACATGCCGCCGCCCAGGTCGCCCATGGGAATGCCGCTGCGCGTGGGCCCGGTCCCGGGCGTGCCGGTGATCGACATGCCGCCTCCCATGGCCTGCACCACCTGATCGAAGGCAGGGCGCTGGGTGCCCGGCCCGGTCTGCCCGAATCCGGTGACCGAGCAGGTGACGATGCGCGGATTGGCGCAGGCCAGCGCCGCGTGGTCTATGCCCAGTCGCGTGGTCACGCCGGCGCTGAAGTTGTCGAACACCACGTCGGCATGGCGCACCAGATCGAGGAAGACCGCGTGCCCGGCCTCGCTCTTGAGGTCCACGCAGACGCTGTGCTTGTTGCGGTTGAGCGTGAGGAAATAGGCGCCCATGCCGCCGCGCGAATAGTCGCTGTCGTGCTCCAGCAGGCGCCGCGTGCCCTCGCCACAGCCCGGAGGCTCGACCTTGATGGTGCGCGCGCCCAGGTCGGCCAGCAGCATGGTGCCGTAGGGACCGGCCAGCATGTGGGTCAAGTCCAGCACGGTGATGTGTTCGAGTGCCAATTGAAATGCTCCTGTATCGACGGTGATGCCCCGTCTTTGCAGGTCTCGTGCCAGGCCGCACGGCATCTCCAAACCATTGATTTCATTGAATTCTGCGAATGGACGCTGGCAAAAAAACGTTCCATGCAACACTCATGGGACAAGAAAACGTTTCAAGGAGACATCACATGGCGCATCCCTTCGCCCCGCCACGCCTGCCGCGGCTGTGCTTTCTGAGCTACCGGCAGATCCGTGAATTCGCCATGCCTGTGCTCGCCGCCTACCAGGACCGCGCCGAGATCGAGGTGGTGGATGGCTCCTTCGATGAAGCCCTCGCCATCGCCCGTGACCGGGTCGCGCGCGGCAGCGTCGATGCCTTCGTGAGCGCGGGCTCGAACGCCAGCCTCCTGCGCGCGGGACAGCAGGCGCCCGTGGCGACCATACAGCTGACGGGCTTCGATCTGCTGCAGGCCCTGATCCGGGCGCGCCGCATCGCCGTGCGCGTGGGCGTGGTGATGTACGGCCACACCCTCCCCGAGCTGGACGCCGTCAAGGACCTGCTCAACATCGAGATCAGCCAGCATGCCTACCAGACCCCGGGCGATGCGCGCCAGTGCTTCGAGGCGCTGCGCTCGGCGGGCTACGAGGTCATCGTGGGTTCAAGCCTCGTCGTCGAGCTGGCCGAGGAGGCCGGGTTGCACGGGCTGCTGGCCTATTCGCTGGCCAGCATCCGCCAGGGCCTGGACGACGCACTGGAACTGGCCCGCGTGGCGCGGCTGGAAGCCGGCCGCTACGAGCAGTTGCACAGCGTGCTGCACAACCTGCAGGAGGCCGTGGTGGCCGTGGACCACCAGGACAGGATCACTGCCATCAACCCGCCCATGCAGCAATTGCTGGGCGGCCCGGCCCTGCGCCTGGAAGGCCAGCCGCTGCAGGTGCTGGCGCCCGCGCTGTCGCTGCGAGCAACGTTGGACAGCGGCCAGCAGGAACGGGCCGTGGCCCTGCGCTTCGCGCAGCGCGACTGGGTGGCGCACCGCACGCCCATCCGCGAACACGGCCGGACCGTGGGCGCCGCGCTGACGCTGTACGACGCACGCAGCATCCAGGATGCCGACACCAGCCTGCGCCGGCTGCAGCGCCACCAGCAGCACAGCGCGCGCCATGGCTTCGAGGGACTGGCGGGCAGCAGCGCCGCGCTGCAACAAGCCATTGCCAGCGCGCGCCGCTTCGCCGGCACCGACCTCAGCGTACTGATCACCGGGGAAACCGGCGTCGGCAAGGAAGTCTTTGCCCAGGCCATGCACAACCACGGCAAGCGCGCCAGCCGGCCCTTCGTGGCGGTGAACTGCGCCTCCTTTCCCGAGGCCCTGCTGGAAAGCGAGCTGTTCGGCCACGAGGAAGGCGCATTCACGGGCGCCAGGCGCGGCGGCAAGCCGGGCCTGATCGAGGCGGCGCACACGGGCACCCTGTTCCTGGACGAGATCGGCGACATGCCGCTGCCGTTGCAGACACGGCTGCTGCGCGTGCTGCAGGAGCGCGAAATCATGCGCCTGGGCGCCACGGCGCCGGTTCCCATCGATGTACGCGTGATCGCGGCCACCCACCAGCCGCTGGCCGAGCTGATCACTCGCCAGCGCTTTCGCCAGGATCTTTACTACCGCCTCAACACCCTGCGCCTGCATCTGCCCCCGCTGCGCGAGCGGCGCGAGGACATCTCGCAGCTGGCCCTGCCCCTGGTCTCGGCCTGCCTGCGTCGCCTGGGCAGCCCGCTTGACGCCGGAACCGCGCTGGCCCCTTTGCTGCCCCGCCTCCAGGCTTACGACTGGCCCGGCAATGTACGCGAACTCGAGAACATCGCCGAGCGCATCGCCGTGTTCCTTCTGCAGTTTTCCCGGATACAGGACGTGGACCATGTCCAACTGCGCCACGACTGCCCCGAACTGTTCACGCGGCCCTGTGCCGAGGCATCCGCACAGGCGCCGGACCATGCCCGGCGCGTGCGCGATGCACTGAAGGAGGCGGGGGGTCGCCGCGTGGAAGCCGCGCGGCGGCTAGGGGTGAGCCGCTCCACGCTGTGGCGCTGGCTGGCGGCCCTGGACCAGGGGCAGTAGGTCGTGCTGCAGACGCACCTGCCCCTTGGGCGCGGGCTCTCAGGCTCCGCCGTGCAGTTTCTCGCGGCCGACGCTGCGCAGCACGCGGCCGTCGGGCCCGAAGGTCACGGTGAACTCCATGTCGCGCGTGGGGGGATCGATGTAGTTCCAGTCCCAGTCGGTTTCCTGCTTGAGCTGGTAGGGCGTGATCTTGGCAGGCTTGCCCAGCATGCGGCGCACCTGTTCCTCGTCCATGCCGGGGCGGATTTTCTCGAAGTTGTGCGGCGCCAGCACCTGGCGCAGCGCGCTCATGCGGCCATCGGTGCCGATGGTGATCATGTAGTTGCGGCTGCCGGCGGGCTGGCGGTTGTACTCGAAGGTGCGCGAGCCGTCGGGCTCGGTCCAGATGCGTTCGGGCTCGCCAAAGCGGGCGCGGACGTCGGCCTCGGTGGACAGGCCTTCTTCGAGTTCCTTGATGTTTTGGGGATCGCAGCCGGGCAGCGCAAGCATGCCCATCGCGGCCACGGCGACGCCCAGAAGACGGGAAACTAGGTTCATCGGCGGTGTCCCGGTAAAATCACGCGATTCAAGAGGTTATCAGACTATGTCATTCTTTCGCCGCCCCGACTATCGCTCCGACGCCACGAACTTCATCAACGAGCTGAAGAAGCAAAAGCCCGAGTTGCCCAGCCAGCAGGTGGCCGGCCGCTCGCTGCTGTGGGACAAGGACGTCAACCACGAAGTCTGGGAAGACCTGCGCGCCGGCCGCGTGGACCAGAAGCCCTACGTCTACCAGACGAACTCCTGATTTCGGCTGCGATGACACATCAGCCTGTTTCGCTGTGGCACCGTGCGCATGCAGCTGATGCCTGCGCAGCAAGGCATGGCCGAGGCTGAGTCCGCACTGGCGCCTGCGGGCGCCGGCGCCGCATCCCCCGCTCCTGGCGACGATTCACCGGTCGTGATCGACCAGGTGGCTTTGGCGCGCCTGTACGGCGAGCCGCTGTTCGCCCTGCCGCAGGACCTGTACATCCCGCCCGATGCGCTGGAGGTCTTCCTCGAAGCCTTCGAAGGGCCGCTGGACCTGCTGCTGTATCTGATCCGCAAGCAGAACTTCAACATCCTCGACATTCCCATGCTGGACGTCACGCGCCAGTACATGACCTATGTCGAGGAGGTGCGCAGCCGCAATCTCGAACTGGCGGCCGAGTACCTGCTGATGGCGGCCATGCTCATCGAGATCAAGTCGCGCATGCTGCTGCCGCCCAAGAAGCAGGAAGGCGGCGAAGAGGCCGAGGACCCGCGCGCCGAGCTGGTGCGCCGGCTGCTCGAGTACGAGCAGATCAAGCTGGCCGCCCACCAGCTTGGCCAGGTGCCGCACTACGGGCGTGACTTTCTGCGCGCCCAGATCCACATCGAGCAGAACCTGCAGCCGCGCTTTCCCGATGTGGACGTGGCCGAGCTGCAATCGGCCTGGCGCGACATTCTCAAGCGCGCCAGGCTTGTGCAAAGCCACAAGATCACGCGCGAGGAACTCTCGGTGCGCGAGTACATGAGCCAGGTGCTCAAGGCCCTGCAGGGCCGGCGCTTTGTCGAGTTCGAGACCCTGTTCCAGCCAGAGAAGGGATCGACCGTGCTGGTCGTGACCTTCATCGCCCTGCTGGAGCTGGCCAAGGAAACGCTGATCGAGATCACCCAGGCCGAAGCCTTTGCGCCCATCTACGTGCGCCTGGCCTATACGCCCGTCTAGCGGCCACGGACACAGGCACGCGCACACCGACAGGCCGGCTCCACCGGCCTCCATGCACCATGACTTACAGCGTCAAAGAAATCTTCTACACCCTGCAGGGCGAGGGCGGCCAGGCCGGCACGCCGGCCATCTTCTGCCGCTTTGCAGGCTGCAACCTCTGGACCGGCCGCGAGCAGGACCGCGCCAGCGCCATCTGCCAGTTCTGCGACACCGACTTCGTGGGCACCGACGGCACGCTGGGTGGCAAGTTCGCCACGGCCGACGCACTGGCCGAACGCATCCTGTCCCAATGGCCGGCCGCCGACAGCCAGCACCGCATGGTGGTGCTGACCGGGGGAGAGCCCCTGCTGCAGGTGGACGAGCCCCTGATCGCCGCCCTGCATGCGCGCGGCTTTCGCATTTCCGTGGAAAGCAACGGCACGGTGGCCGCGCCCGAGGGCATCGACTGGCTGTGCATCAGCCCCAAGGCGGGCGCCGAATGGGTGCAGCGCAGCGGCCAGGAGCTCAAGCTGGTCTGGCCGCAGCCCGGCTTCGATCTGCAGGCCATCGAGGCCGGCACCCGTTTCGACCGCTATTTCCTGCAGCCCATGGACAACGTCCTTCAGGCCGACAACACGGCCGCCTGCATAGCGCAATGCCTGCAGCGCCCGGCCTGGCGCCTGAGCCTGCAGACCCACAAGCTCACCGGCATCCGCTGATCCACGCCATGCAGTTCACCGTACACCAGCGCTTTTTCTTCGATGCCGCCCACACGCTGGAGCGCGCCATCGAGACCGAGAGCAGCCGCCGCATCCACGGCCACACCTACTATGCAGAAGTCAGCGTCACCGGCCCGCGCAATCCGGACAACGGCATGGTGATCGACCTGGGCTACCTGCGCTCGCGCCTGAAGACCCTGGGCGACGCGCTGGACCACCGCTTCCTCGACGAAATCCCCGGCCTGGGCAAGCCCACGCTGGAAAACCTGTGCCTGTTCATTGCCGATTCCCTGGCCGACCTGCAGCCCGCCCCCAGCCGCATCCGCGTATGGCGCGACAGCATCGGCGATGGCTGCGTGCTGGATCTGGGCTGAGGCCAGGAAAAAAAGCCCCGCATCTGCGGGGCGGGCTTGCAAGGCCTGGAAGCTTCCCCACCCGGAGGCTGGACCTGGCAAGCTCAATATCAGCGAGGATGGACGGCAGGTGCCACACATCCTGCGCAGCCACTCAGAAGTTGTGGCGCAGGCCGATCTCGTAGCCCGTCAGGTTATTGCCCACGGCAGGCGTGGGGCTCAAGGCCGAGCCCAGCTTGCGCGAGGCCTTGTCGTCATTGCCCATATGGGCCAGAGCCACATAGATTTCCGTGCGCTTGGACAGCTTGTAGCCATAGCCCAGTGCCAGGCGCTGGGAGTCCGCATCGCCCTGCTTCTTGTCCTTGTACATGGTGTAGGCGGCGCGCAGTTCACCCGGGCCCAGGGCCATCTTGACGCCCATGCTGTACAGGTCCACGCGCTTGTTGTTGCCGCGATCCGAAGCAATCAACAGCATGGGCGTGAACGCGCCCAGCTGGTAGGAAGCGCCCAGGTTCATGGTCTTGTAGTCCATGCCGGCCGCGCCCGTGCCGCCACGCACGATGCCGTAGGCCGCTGCCACATTCAAGGGGCCAGCGGCATAGCCCAGTCGCACGCCAGTGCTGCTCGACAGGCTGCTGTCACCGGCCTGCTCGCCAAAGCTGTGGGTCAGCTGGCCGTACACGCCGCCGAGCTTGGGCAGCAGGTAGCTGATGCTGTTGGAGAAGCGCTTGGGGTTGGAGCCTTCGGGCGTGCCTGCAGCCGAGCCGCTGATCAGGCTGTGACCATTGATGGCGCCCATGCCCGTGTCGCCGAACGCATGGAAGGTTTCCAGGTTCTGGTAGGCCGGGGTCTTGTCCCGGCCCAGGCGCAGCTCACCAAAGTTGCCCACGAGGCTGACGGTGGAGCGGCGGTCGAACTTGAAGCCGCCGGCCGTGCCGTCGTCCATGCTCAGGCTGCCTTCGAGCCAGAAGCCGGCCTTCAGGCCGCCACCCAGATCCTCTTCACCCCGAAAACCCAGGCGGCTGCTGGAATTGCCGCCGTTGGCCAGGCCGGAGACATTTTTCCCGGACGTCGAAATATGGGCGACCGAGACGTCTGCCACGCCGAAAATGGTCACGCTGGAACTTTGGGCCATGGCGCCTGCGCAGACGGTCAGGGAGGCAAGGGCGAGGAGGTGTCGTTTCATGCTGTTCACTGTGTTTATGAAAGAGAAAGCCCCTGCAGCGATGGTGGCCTGGACTGATGCCACACCTCTGCCGGGGACGGAACTCATTAAACAAAATGAAAATGAAACATCAGTTACAACCCTTTCTTTTGCACCAACACAACGATTTCATCGAGGTTTATTTATGCGCATTGACAGATTCGGGGTCCAAACGCGTTTCGAAACCTGAACGCCCGGCCGGGCGAGAACTCCAGCTTCGCCCATCAACTCCACGTCCATCATGGGTTTGGCGGTTCGCAGATAGACTTGATGGCTTTTTTTGCCAGTTCCCGCCACCGTCAAGATCGCGCCCAAGCGCCCCTCGAGAGACAAAACATGTTCCGCACCCTGCTCAAATCCAAGATCCACCGCGTCAAGACCACGCAATGCGAGCTGCACTATGAAGGCTCCTGCGCGATCGACGAGGACCTGCTGGACGCCGCCAACATCGTCGAGAACGAGCAGGTCCACATCTGGAACATCGACAACGGCGAGCGTTTCGTCACCTATGCCATCAAGGGCCAGCGCGGCAGCGGCATGATTTCGGTCAACGGCTCGGCCGCGCGCCGCGCTGCCGTGGGTGATCTGCTGATCATTGCCTCCTTCGCCCAGGTGCATGAAACCGATGTGGCGGAGCACCGGCCGCAGCTGGTCTTCGTGGACGATGCCAACCGCCAGGTGGAACTGCGCCACCACGTACCCACGCAGCAGCTGTGAGCTGCGCTGCGGTGTGACAATCGCGCGATGACTCAATCGCTTGCCGCCCGCAGCCTTGCGGCTGTGTGGCACCCCTGCACCCAGATGAAGCGGCACGAGGCCGCGCCCCCCATCGCCATCGCGCGTGCCCAGGGGCCCTGGCTTCATGACACCGAGGGACGCCGTTACCTGGATGGCGTCAGCTCCTGGTGGGTCAACCTCTTCGGCCACAGCCATCCGCACATCCAGGCCGCGCTCACCGACCAGCTCGCCCGGCTTGACCATGTGATGCTGGCCGGCTTCACGCATGCGCCCGTGGTCGAGCTGTCGGAACGGCTGGCCACGCTCACCGGCCTGGGCCATGCCTTCTACGGCAGCGACGGCGCCTCGGCCACCGAGATCGCCCTCAAGATGAGCGCCCATTACTGGCGCAACCTGGGCCGCCCCGCCAAGAGCCGCTTTGCGGGCCTGGCCGGCGGATACCACGGCGAGACCGTGGGCGCGCTGGCCGTGACCGACATCCCCCTCTTTCGCGAAGCCTATGCGCCCCTGGTGCGCCTGGCCGACACCGTGCCCAGCCCCGATGCACGCGGGGCGCAAGGCGGCGAAAGCCCGGCCGATGTGGCACGGCGCGCTGCCGAGGGCCTGCGCCAATGGCTGGAGCAGCACCACGAGACCACGGCCGCCCTCATCGTCGAGCCGCTGGTGCAGTGCGCGGCCGGCATGGCCATGCACGATCCCGAATACCTGCGCCTGGCGCGCGCCCTGTGCGACCGCTACGAGGTGCACCTGGTGGTGGACGAGATCGCCGTGGGCTTCGGCCGCACGGGCAGCATGTTCGCCCACCAGCAGGCCGGCATACGGCCGGATTTCATCTGCCTGTCCAAGGGCCTGACGGGCGGCACGCTGGCCCTGTCGGCCGTGCTGACCACCGAGACCGTCTACGCCGCCTTCTACGACGATTCCGTGGCGCGCGGCTTTCTGCACTCGCACTCGTACACCGGCAACCCGCTGGCCTGCCGTGCGGCCCTGGCCACGCTGGAGCTGTTCGAGCAGACCGATGCCATCAACGCCAACCTCGCGCTTGCGCAAAGGCTTGACGGTGCCTTCACCCCTTTGAACCAGCACGCCCGCGTGCGCCACGCACGGCGCCAGGGAATGATCTGGGCCTGGGACGTGCAGACCTCGCTGCCCGACTTCTCGCGCCGCTACAGCGCGGCGGCGCTGGAGCGCGGGCTGCTGCTGCGCCCGATCAGCAACTCCCTCTACGCCATGCCTCCCTATTTGCTGGACGAAGAAGCCGTGCAGCACCTGGCCGCCAGCGCGCTGGCCGCCCTTGAAGACACCCTGGCCCAGGAGAACCATTCGTGAACGCCCACCGCACCATTGGCTGCTTTGTCACCGGCACCGACACGGGCGTGGGCAAGACCCTGGCCTCCTGCGGGCTGCTGCATGCGCTGGCGCGCCACCATGCCCGCGTGGTGGGCATGAAGGCCGTGGCCGCAGGCGCCGAGCCCGACGGCCAGGGCGGCTGGGCCAATGAGGACACGCTTGCGCTGCGCGCCGCCTCCACCGTGGCCGTGCCGCCCGAACTGGACAACCCCGTGCTGCTGCCCGATCCCATGTCGCCGCACATTGCCGCGCAGCGGGCGGGCCGCTCCATAGAGATCGCGCACATCGTGGACAGCTACCGGCGCCTGGCCGAACAGGCCGATGCTGTTGTGGTGGAAGGCGCTGGCGGCTTTCTCGTGCCGTTGTCCGACCAGCTCTCGGGCGCCGACCTGGCCTGCGCGCTGGACCTGCCCGTGGTCATGGTCGTGGGCCTGCGGCTGGGCTGCCTGAACCACGCCGCCCTCACGGCCGAGGCCATCCGCGCGCGCGGACTGCGCCTGGCCGGCTGGATTGCCAGCCGCGTGGACCCCGCCATGCTGGTGCCCGAGGAAAACATGGCCTGGCTGCGCCAGCACCTGGACCGGCAACTGCAGGCGCCGCTGCTGGCCGACATCCCCTTCCAGCAGCACCCCGACCCGCGCGCCACCACCTACACCCTGCCGGAGCAATGGCAATGAGCGGCTCCTGGCTGGACGACATTCCCGCGCGCATCGCCGAGCTCGACGCCGCCCACCTGCGCCGCCGCCGCCGCGCCACGGCGCCGCTGCAGGGCGCCGCCAGCGGCGCCCACATGGAGGTGGACGGCCACCCCATGCTGGCCTTTTGCAGCAACGACTACCTGGGCCTGGCCGGCCACCCCACCCTGGTGCGCGCCGCCTGCGCGGGCGCCCAGGCCTTTGGCGTGGGCTCGGGCGGCTCGCCCCTGGTCAGCGGCCACAGCACGGCCAACGCCGCGCTGGAGGAACAGCTGGCGCACTTCGTGCAACTGCCGCGCGCGCTCTACTTCTATGCGGGCTACGCCACCAATGCCGGCATCGTGCCGGCCCTGGTGGGCGCGGGCGACGCGCTGTTCTCCGATGCGCTCAACCACGCCTGCCTGATCGACGGCGCCCGCCTGTCGCGCGCCCAGGTCCACCGCTATGCCCATGCCGACCTGGGCGACCTGGCCGCGCAACTGGCCGCCAGCACGGCCCGCCGCAAGCTGGTCATCAGCGATGCCGTGTTCAGCATGGACGGCAACGTGGCCGACATCCGCGGCCTGCTGGCGCTGTGCGAGCAGTACGACGCGCTGCTGCTGCTCGACGACGCGCATGGCTTCGGCGTGCTCGGCCCACAAGGCCGGGGCAGCCTGGCCGAGGCGGGCCTCACGGGCGCAAACGCCTCGCCGCGCGTGCTCTACATGGCCACCCTGGGCAAGGCCGCTGGCGTGGCCGGTGCCTTTGTCGCGGGCAGCGACATGCTCATCGAATGGCTGCTGCAAAAGACGCGCAGCTACATCTTCGCCACGGCCGCGCCGCCCATGCTGGCCAGCGCGCTGCAGGCCAGCGTGGCCCTGATCGAGGCCGAGGACGAGCGCCGCGAGGCCCTGGCCGAACGCATTGCCGAGCTGCGCGCCGGCCTGGCGCCGCTGCTGGCGCGCACGGGCTGGCAGCTGCTGCCTTCGCGCACTGCCGTGCAGGCCCTGGTCATAGGCTCCAACGCCACGGCCCTGGCCGTGATGGAGGGCCTGCGCGAGCGCGGCCTGTGGGTGCCCGCCATCCGCCCGCCCACCGTGCCCGAAGGCACGGCGCGGCTGCGCATTGCGCTGTCGGCCTCCCATACGCGCATCGACGTGCAGCTGCTGCTGACGGCGCTGGACGAGGCCTCGCGCTTGGCCCCACCCCTGCCCTGAACCCCTCTTCACCACCGGAACGGAGACATCCATGCCCCATCTCTACGTCGAATACACCGACAACCTCGCCGGCCTGCCCGGCCAGCAACTGCTGACCGAACTCAATGCCTTCGTCTGCAGCCACCCCAGCATCCTGGACGAGGCCGACGTCAAGGCCCGCCTGCTGCCGGTCAGCCAGTTCGAGATCGGCTCGGCACCGGCCAACCGCGGCTTCGTCCACGTGCAGCTGCGCCTGCTGGCGGGCCGCACCGACACGGCCAAGAAGGAACTGTCCGAAGGCATTGCCGCCGTGCTGCGCCGCCTCACGCCCCAGCCGGCCGGCATGATGGTCCAGCTCAGCGTGGAAATCGCCGACATGGACAAGCCCAGCTACTACAAGGGTCGCCTGTAAGGCAGGCGCCGGGCCTTGTCCGCCGTGAGCACCCGCGCACGCTGCGCGCGATGCCTGCGCCCTGAGCGCACCTGCCTGTGCCCCCTGGTGCAGCCGGTGCCGCATGCGGTGCAGCTGCTGGTGCTCCAGCATCCCGAGGAAGAACTGCAGGCCAAGGGCACGGGCCGGCTGCTGCACCTGTGCCTGCCCGCCAGCCGCCTGGCGGTGGGCGAGGCCTTCGAGCCCTCGCCGTTGCAGGCACTGCTGCACGCGCCCTGGCAGCCCGGCGATGCAATGCGCCAGCCCGTGCTGCTCTATCCCGAAACACCCCATGGGGACCAACTGGGCCTGGCCACGTCGGCGCCCTGGCCCCACCCGGCCCCGCCCCCCGAAGGCCTGCGCCTGGTGGTGCTGGACGCCACCTGGCGCAAGAGCCGCAAGATGCTCTACCTCAACCCCGGCCTGCAGGTTCTGCCGCGCCTGGAGTTGCGCGGCGAACTGCCTGCCTCGCGCTATAGCCGCCTGCGCAAGGCGCATGCGCCGGGCCAGCTGTCCACGCTGGAGGCCACGGCCTGTGCCATGGAGCGGCTGGCGCCTGCCGGCCCCTCGCTGCAGCCGCTGCGCGATGCGTTCGAGGGATTGCTGGCCCTGCATGCACTGCACAGGCCCGAATGAGAAAACGCCCCGGCGACGAGGCGTTTTTTCCGTTCCCGGCCCTGCTTCAGTTGTCTGCCGAAATATTCGCGAACTTGACCAGTTCGGCGTACTTGCCCATGTCGGTGCGGATGATCTGGGCCAGGTTTTCGTCGCCCGTGGCGGCAATGATGCCCGCCCCTTCCAGGCGCGCGCGCATCGCCGGATCGGCCAGGCCCGCCTTCAAGGCCTTCTGCAGGCTGGCCACCACATCGGCAGGCAGGTCCTTGGGTCCCGCCAGCCCGAACCAGCCGCTCAGCGCGTAGCCCTTGAGCGCCGCGTTCTCGCCCAGGGCAGGAACATCCTTCATCACCGCGATGCGGTGGGCCGTGGTCACGCCCAGGGCCTTGATCTTGCCGCTCTGGATGAACGGAGCCGCCACCGAAGGAGAGACGACGGCGAAATCAAGGTTGCCGCCCGCCAGGTCGCTGGTCATCGCGGCCGATCCCTTGTAGGGCACATGGACGATGTCCACCCCGGCAATCTTCTTGATCAGCTCGCCCGAGAAATGCGGCGTGGACCCGATGCCCGGGCTGCCATAGCTGTACTTGCCGGGATGGGCCTTGGCCAGGGCGATGAACTCGTCGATGGTCCTGGCCGGCATCTTGGTGCCGGCCACCCACAGGTTGGGCAGCACGCCGGTCAGCGCGATGCCGGTCAGGTCCGTGGCCGGGTCGTACTTCTGCGCGGCGTTGACGAACTTCGTGCCCGCCAATTCGTTGCTGGAGCCTGCGAGCAGGGTATAGCCGTCGGCCTTGGCACCGACCACGCGCTGCGCGGCCACCACGCCGGCGGCACCGGGCACGTTCTCCACCACCACGGTGGCATTGAGGTGCTTGGCCAGGATGTCGGCCACCACGCGCCCCACCAGATCGACCGAGCCGCCAGCGGCATAGCCGACCACCACGCGGATGGGCTTGTTGGGATAGGGCGACTGGGCGTACGACAGGTTGGCGATCAGGCCGGTAGCCACAACGGCCGCAGCGCTGACCAGCGCGCGGCGGAAAAAACGGAATTCACGCATGGAACGATCTCAAGGGGAGGCCGGCATAAGCCAACAATCAAAACAATATTGCTCAACAATATTTACGAATTGTCAGACATTACCGCGCGCAATCCATCCCTGAAAACCATGAGTCCCAGGCACGGCCCCAGCGTGCGGTTCAGCGCAGCACCGCGTCCAGCCAGCCACGCAGGCTGTTGACAAAGGCCCAGCCCTGCACGCGCGGCAGATCGTCCAGCCGCACCGGGTGCTCCGCCACGCGGCCCTCGTCCAGCGCCACAGCGCGGCCCACGCCGGGCAGCAGTCCGCTGGACAGCGGCGGCGTGACCCAGTGCCCGTCCAGCAGCATGGCCAGATTGCCGCGCGTGCCTTCGGTGATCTCGCCGTCTTCGTTGTAGAGCACGGTATCGAACACCGAGGCCTCGGTGGGCTGCAGGCTGTCGTAGTGCGCGCGGCGCGAGGTCTTGAAGCGCACCCAGTCGCCATGCGCCACCGCATTGGGCAGCGGCCGGCCGGCCAGCGCCAGCCGCACGGGCGTGGCCGAAGGCGGCAGCGGCACGGCCTGGGTCTGGATCTGCCCGGCGGCATCCAGCGCTAGGCGCACGCGCCAGTCGCCTCCGGGGTGCGCCATGCGCAGCGGCTGCAGCGCCTGCTCCAGCACGGCATCCGTGCAGGGCCGGCCGAAATGCCGCGCCGCATCCTGCATGCGCGCCAAGTGGCGCGGCAGGTTCACAAGGCAGCCGTCCCGCAGGGCCAGGGTTTCCAGAATGTCGAAATCGAAGTCCGTATCTGCCATGGCAAGCGCCCTTTCACACCTTGTCCAGAAAAGCCCGTTTGTGCCGCCACTCCTGCCATTCGGCCGAGGCCTCGGCACCCGAGGTGATGCCGCTGCCAATGCCGCAGTGCAGCGTATCTCCCTGCGCGACCACCGTGCGTATGGGCACGTTGAAGGTGGCATGCACACGCCCCGGCGTGCTGCCGGGCCGCACCACGCCCACGGCGCCGCAGTACACGCCGCGCGGGCCGGGCTCCAGCGCGTGGATGAGCCGCATGGCCTGCCGCTTGGGCGCGCCCGTGATGGAGCCGCAGGGAAACAGTGCCGCAAACACGTCCGCCAGGCCCGTGCCGGGCCGCGTGCGCGCCTGCACGTCGGATGTCATCTGCCACACGGTGGGCAGGGGCTCTGCATGGAACAGGCGCGGCACCTGGACGCTGAAAGGCTCGGCAATGCGCGAGACATCGTTGCGCAGCAGGTCCACGATCATCACGTTCTCGGCCCGCTCCTTGGGCGAGGACCGCATGGCCTGGACATTCGCCTCGTCCTGTGCAGGCGTGGCGCCACGGGGCGCCGTGCCCTTCATGGGGCGCGTGAGGATGCGCTCGCCATCCCAGTCGAAGAAAAGCTCGGGCGAGACGGACAGCACCTGTTCATCGCCGCTGTCCATGCAGGCCACATAGCCGCCTGGCTGGGCACGGCGCAGCGCGGCGAACAGCGATGGAATGTTGCCCAGCAGACGCCCCTTGAACTGGGCCGTGTAGTTGATCTGGTAGCAGTCCCCGGCCGCAATCGCCTCATGGATGCGCGCAATGGCGGCATCGAAATCGGCACGCTCCAGCCCGGGCTGCCACTGCACCAGGGGGACGGGCACGGCCGGCGCCTCGTCCAAATGCTCGGGCCAGGGTTGCGGGCCTTCAAAGACGCCGAACCAGGCCAGCGGCTCGCCGGCCGACGTGGGATGCAAGGCATCGGCATAGGCCGCGTCAAACGCCGCCGCCGCCTCGTAGCGCACCCAGCCCAGGCACCACAGGCCGGCCTGGGCGGCCTGCTGCACGGCGTCGAGCACGCCACGCACCTGATCGGGCGCATGGGCGGCCAGGCTGCGCAGCGGCACACCGAAGGCATGGCGCAGCCGGGCAGCCGAGCCGTCATGGGGGTTGGGAAAATCGATCAGAAAATTCACAAAACGGCCGTCAAAGCATGCTGTACTTTCGCCAGCAGCTCCGCTATTGATAGCATCCACCGGCACGGGGCCGCCCAGTGTAGAACGTACATAACAAAAAAGCGCCCCGAAGGGCGCCAAACCAAGCGTCCCGAAAGGACGCTTTCCACCAACAGGCCCGGCACCATGCCGGACCCATATCCATTCACATCACTTCTGCGTGACGGTGTGCTGGCCTTCCAGGCGGGCCACGGCCTCACGGTAGGCGGGGCCGCTGCGCAGTTGCTGGTAGCGGGCCAGGCCGCGCTGGTATTCGGCCGAGTTGTAGCTGATGTCGCGGTCAGCCGAAGGCGAGGGCAGGTAGGTCATGCCCGCCTGGTGCCACATTTCGAGGTCGGCCAGCACTTCGGCGCGGCTCAGGCCTGCGGTGGCGGAGGACGAGGGGGAAACGGCTTCTTGGGCCATTGCAGTGCCGGCGAGGCCCAGGGTCAGGGCGGCCAGTGCAGCGGAGAGGGTACGCATGTCAGATCCTTTCAAAAGGCCGCTCGGCATTCATTTCCTCACGGCATGGACGTACTATGCGGCGCTGCAGCATTCTTCGTCTGTGCGTTTTCTCACGTGTTTTCGCATCCGGCCCGGGCGGCCCGCTGCCTTTTCACCCGTGCTCCCCTCGACAGAAGGCGAATTCACGCGTTCCTGAAACAGTGTTTTTCGCGGCTTGAAACAGCCGCGGCAGGCAAAGGCTCAGCGTGCTTCCTCAAGCAGCACGCGCAGGCCTTCGACATGGCAGATGCGCAGGTTGCGGCCTTCGCGCCGCAGCAGGCCCAGGCGCACCAGGCGCGACATCTCGCGCGCCACTTCCTCGCGGCTGGAGCCCAGCATCAGGGCCAGGTCGCTCTGCCGGGGTGCGGGAGCGAGCAGGGCCTGGCCCTGGTCGATGCCCGCGCGCTCGGCACGTTCCAGCAGCTGGGCATGCAGACGGCTGCGCACCGACAGCGTTCCCAGATCCACCATGCGGCGCGCCAGCGCCACGGCCAGGTCGCTGAGCCGGCCGATGAAGGCGCGCAGGACCTGGGGCTCATTCATGAGCAGGGCTTCCACATCCTCATGGGCCAGCGAGGCAATCAGGCTGGGGACGCCTGCCTCGACCACCAGGGGCATGGCCGTGCAGCCCACCTGCTGCTGCGGCAGGCCGCCGAAGAACACGCCCTGGGCAATCTCGCCCAGCGTGAGCCCACGCCCGTTGGGGGCATAGCTGCTGACGCGCAAGCCGCCCTGCACGAGCATGTAGAGACGCTGATCGGTGTATGCGCCCTCCAGCGTCTGGTGCAGCGCCAGATGCTGCCAGCGGCACTGCGCCGCCAGCTCGGCCAGGCGCTCGTCGGGCAGGCTTTGCAGCACATGGACCTGGCGCAGGCCCTGCCAGGCCACGGCGGGAAGGAGCGGAGATGTCTGTAAGGAACCGGACATGGGGCAACACCGTTGAAGCGCATCCGCAGGGCCTGTGCGGGCCCTGTCGTCCGTCGCGGGAAGTACAGCATAGCGGGATCGCATAGACTCGTCGCACGCCGGGAATCGCACCGTCCGGCCCCTCGGATGGCCGCACCGCGCAGCACATAAAAAAGGGAGGGGTCCATGGAATCGAGCATTGAATCGGTACGACCACCTGCGCCGCCACAGTCCGCCGTGGTGGCCTGGGCGCAATCCGTGGAACAGGCGGTCGCCAGCCAGCAATGGCATGGCGCGTGGCGCGCACTCATCGACGCAGCCCTGCCAGCCGAAACCGCTGTCCAGCAGCGCCTGCTGGACGCGCTGGACGCCTGGGATGGCCTCGCGGCCGATGGCGGCGCAGAACCCCGTCGTGCGCTGGTGCAGCAGGCCTTCGATGCCCTGCATGCCGCCCATGCCCCGGGCCAGGCGCTGCAGGCCGAGCCATCCCAGCCCCGTGCCCACCATGTGCACGGGCGCCAGCTGGTCAAGCGCTACCGGCGCGGCGGCTTTGCGCTGGGGCCGGTGGATGTGACCGTGGAGCCCGGCACCATCCTGGGACTGGTGGGCGAGAACGGCAACGGCAAGACCACCTTGCTGCGCCTGCTGGCCGCCGATCTGGCGCCCGACGCAGGGCAACTGGACTGGGGCGTTCCTGCCGCCGATGCCTACCTGCTGCGCACCCAGCTCGCCTATATCCCCCAGCGTCCCGCCGTCTGGGGCGGGCGCCTGATGGACCATCTGCAATTCGCCGCGCGCAGCCATGGCGCCGTGGGCCAACGCAACATCTGCCTGGTACAGC
Organism: Delftia sp. UME58; assembly: GCF_014170385.1. Taxonomy (NCBI): domain Bacteria; kingdom Pseudomonadati; phylum Pseudomonadota; class Betaproteobacteria; order Burkholderiales; family Comamonadaceae; genus Delftia; species Delftia sp. UME58. The sequence continues at coordinate 30,999 of NZ_LZZV01000006.1, read as the reverse complement.
TGGTCATCGCGCAGCTGGGGCTGCGCGCATTCCGAAGTCACCAGTGGAAGCAGCTGTCCTCGGGCTACAAGATGCGCTTCGAGCTGGCGCGCGCCCTGCTGTGCCGGCCGCGTGTACTGCTGCTGGACGAGCCCCTGGCCAATCTGGACATCAACGCCCAGCAGACCCTGCTGACCGATCTGCAGTCGCTGGCGCGCTCGCCCTGGCAACCCATGGCCCTGGTGCTGAGCTCACAGCAGCTGTACGAGGTGGAAAAGGTGGCCGACCAGGTGCTGTTCCTGGAGCAAGGCCAGCCGCGCAGCGTTCAGCAGAGCTTTGCCGCCATGGAAGGCTGCGCCATCGAGTTCGAGACCGGCTGGGCCATGGCGCAACTGAAACCCTGGCTGGACCGGCTGCCATCCCATACGCACCAGCTCAGCGGCCAGACCCACATCGTGAGCTTTCACGTGCCGTTCACGGCAGCGCAGTTCCTGGCGCAGGCCGTGCAGGCACAGATGCCCGTGCGCTATTTCCGCGACATCACCGCATCCACCCGCCGCCTGTTCGTGAGGGACTGAGCCATGCCACGTTTTTCCGATATGACGAACCGCTGGGACCAATGGGTGCTGATGCGCTGCCCCCTGCTGTGGCAGCTGCGCCTGCACTGGTATCTGCCGCTGGCGCTGCTGTGGTGCGTGCTGGTGCTGGGCATCTGGATGCAATGGATGGCCGAGCCGGCGCGCTGGATGGGCGCCCTGCCCGGCGTTGCGTCCACGGCCCGGCAAACACCCGAGCAATTGGCACTGGACATCGGCTCCGTCGTGGCCTGGATCGTGGCGATCGGCCTGGCGCTGTGGTGGTTGCTGCGCGTGCGCATCCACAACCGCTGGCGCGAACACGCCCCCGTGGGCCGCTGGGGCCTGTGGCGGGAGTACCTGTGGGGAGCCTTGTTCCTTTCGCTATTGTTCGCGCCTGCGATCGCCTTTTCGCCCATCTATGAAATCCGGATGCAGCGCCAATGGTCGGACACGGATGTCAGTGCACAGATCCAGACTGTGAAGCAAGTCGCAGCCCTGGAGGCGCTTGTCGCGCCACGCCAGGCGGCCATGCTCGTGGAATGGATACGTGTGCTGCGCGAGGAAGAGGTCGATCCGGCGAAGTACCCGAGCATCCAGGCCCTGGTCTGGTTGATGCGCGGAGATCAGGCCGCGATTGCCGCGACGCTGGAGCGCTACGGCCAGCCATTGCAGGCCAGAGGCTATGTGCGCCAGTCTGCCAGCTCCGCCCGGGACGAGGCGGAGCACCTGCTGGCCAGCTACCGCAGCGCGCTGCAATCCCCCCTGGCCGAGGAATGGCGCGCCTACCTGGCCGCCAGCCCACCATCAGAGACTGGCGAGAAGGTATCCAGAGCGCAGAACTCCAACTGCAAACCAACCCTGTGGCGCAGCAGGCCTTTGGATCTGGAGCCGGATCCGCGCAAATGCTTCGGTACCTATCTGGCTCAGAGCAACCGTGAGTGGCTCATGCTGCTGGAGATGTTCGACAGCCGGTGGAGCCCGCTGCAGCATGTGCAATGGAAGCACGCGCGCTACGGCTTGGCCCTGCCGGCCTACCAGGAAAGCCATCTGCGGCGCGCTGACAGGTCCCGCGACGACGAATGGCCAAGGATGTCCCAGTTGCTGGCGACCGCCAGCGCTGGCTTTTTCCTCGCCTTGGCCCTGGTGCTGGTGCGCCTGATGCCTGCCATGCAGCTGGTGGCCTGGGGCGCATGCCTGGTCCTGACCTTGCTTGGCAGCGTTCTGGCCGGGATGCTGGGAATCACCAACCTCTATGTGCTGGGGCTGTTTCCAGCCGCGCTGATATCGGTCGCCTGGCTGCGCATCCGTGTGCTCAAGCGCCCCTGGGCAGGCGCGGTGCTGCTGGCCCTGGGCATGTCGCTGGCCCTGATATGGCTCGCCGCCGCCTGGTCCAAGTGGTCCGCACTGCTGTTGCCCCAACCCGCCGGCAGCGCAGACCCTTGGACGGATACCCAGCACTGGCTGGACCTGCTGATGGGCGCGCCTGCCGTGGCAGCCAGCACGGCCATGCTCGTGGCCCTGCTGTCTCCGCTGTGGCGCCGATGGCGTGGCCTGCCCGAAAGGTGACGGAACAGCAAAGGACAGCTCAGGGACAGGTGCCCCCCGCGCGCATCGCATAGACTCGCGGCAATTCCATCCCCCTCCGAGCGCCCCATGACCCAAGCACCCGTCACCGCCGGCACGCCCTACGGCACCATCCCTCCCGCCTCGCCGCTGCCCCAGCGCCGCCCCGTGAGCCTTCCGCGCCTGGCGCAGATGCGCGAGGCTGGCGAGAAGATCACCATGGTCACCGCCTATGACGCCACCTTCGCGGCCGTGGCCGATGCGGCCGGCGTGGAGTGCATCCTGGTCGGTGATTCGCTGGGCATGGTCTGCCAGGGCCTGCACAGCACCGTGGGCGTGTCGCTGCAGGACATGTGCTACCACACCGCCAGCGTGGCGCGCGGCCTGCACCGCGTGCAGGGCACGGCCTGGCTGATCGCCGACATGCCCTATGGCAGCTACGCCGAAAGCCGCGAGCAGGCCATGCGCAGCGCCTGCGAGCTGATGCAGGCCGGCGCCCACATGGTCAAGCTCGAAGGCGGCGGCTGGACCGCGCCCACCGTGCAGTTCCTGGTCGAGCGCGGCGTGCCCGTCTGCGCCCACCTGGGCCTGACGCCGCAGACCGTGCATGCGCTGGGCGGCTACCGCGTCCAGGGCAAGAGCGACGAGGGCGCAGCCACGCTGCGCCGCCATGCACTGGAGCTGCAGGATGCAGGCGCCTCCATGCTGGTGCTGGAGATGGTGCCGGCACAACTGTCGCGCGAACTCACCGCCGAGCTGCCGCACTGCCACACCATCGGCATCGGCGCGGGCAGCGGCACGGCCGGCCAGGTCCTGGTGCTGCACGACATGCTGGGCGTGAACCTGGGCAAGATGGCCCGCTTCGTGCACAACTTCATGGCCGATGCGGGCAGCGTCAAGGGCGCCTTCGAGGCCTATGTGCATGCCGTCAAGAACGGCAGCTTCCCCGACGACAGCAAGCACGCCTGGTAGTCCGGCAGGCTGCACGATCCGTTTTTCCGCTTCCCGCTTCCCGTTCCCCCGTTTTCCCATGCAAATCGTCCACTCCATCGCCGACCTGCGTGCCATCCTGGCCAGCAAGGGCCGCCCGGCCTTCGTGCCCACCATGGGCAACCTGCACGACGGCCATCTTTCCCTGGTGCGTGCCGCGCGCCAGCACGGCGACATCGTCGTGGCCAGCATCTTCGTGAACCGCCTGCAGTTCCTGCCGCACGAGGATTTCGACAGCTATCCGCGCACCTGGGCCCAGGACTGCGCCAGGCTGGAGGGCGAAGGCTGCGACCTGCTGTTCGCCCCGCGCGAAGCCGATCTCTACCCCGAGCCGCAGACCTTCAGGATCCAGCCCGACGCGCAGCTGGCCGACATCCTCGAAGGCCATTTCCGCCCCGGCTTCTTCACGGGCGTGTGCACCGTGGTGATGAAGCTGTTCTCGGCCGTGTTCTTCGCCAGCGGCGGCGGCACGGCCGTGTTCGGCAAGAAGGACTACCAGCAGTTGCTGGTGATCCGCCGCATGGTCGAGCAGTTCGCCCTGCCCGTGAACATCGTGGCCGGCGACACGGCGCGCGCCGATGACGGCCTGGCGCTGAGCTCACGCAACGGCTACCTGAGCCCCGATGAACGCCAGCAGGCCATGGCGCTGTCGCAGGCACTCAAGCAACTGGCCGACGCCACGCGCGCAGGCCAGGCTCCGCTGGCCGAACTGGAGGCCTGGGCCATGCAGTCCCTGGCCGCCCAGGGCTGGGAGCCCGACTACCTGACCGTGCGCCTGCGCCGCGACCTGCAGCCGCCGGCCGAGGGCGCCCAACTGGCCGGTGCGCCGCTGGTGGCCCTGGGCGCCGCGCGCCTGGGCAAGACGCGCCTGATCGACAACCTGGAGTTCTGATCCATCGCAAAACCCTGGCGGCCATGGCGGTCCAAGCTGGATGCCATGGCCAGGAAATTCCCCATCCACCCCGCCCATCCCGAGCGCACCTGCTGGGGTTGCGACCGCTACTGCGCCCGCGACGAGCTGGCCTGCGGCAATGGATCGGACCGCACCCAGCACCCGGTGGAGATCTTTGGCGACGACTGGATGGAGTGGGGCCCGCCGCCCGAGCCCGCTGCAGACAAGGCACCTGGCCCGGACAGCGCGGCGCGCTGAGCCCGCACCCCGCCCTCTGCCTTCAGGCGACCGCCGCCACCTCGCGTGCCAGCGCATCGACCAGCCACTGCACCTCGGCCACTGCCGGCCGGTGCAGCGGCAGCAGCGCATGGACCTGGAAGGGAATGGAAAACGCCAGCGGCCGCACCACCAGCTGCGGCCCGGCGCAGGCACGCGCCGTCAGCGGATTGACGATGGCCACGCCCAGGCCATGCTGGACCATGGCGCAGACGGCCACGGCGCTGTGGGTCTCCAGGTACAGCTGGCGCTGCACGCCGGCCTGCTCGAACACGGCATCGATCTGCTGGCGATAGGGGTCGTCGCGCGCCAGGCTGATGAAGCCCTCCCCCGCAAAGTCGCCCGCCTCCAGCAACGGGCGCGCCGCCAGCACATGCCCTGCCGGCAGCACGGCCACCTCGTCCATGGCGGGCAGCGCGAGAACACGCGTGCCGGGCGGCGCCTCGGCCAGTTCGGCCAGGCCCAGGTCGTAGCGCTGGGCGGCCATCCATTCCTGCAGCAGCGGCGCCTCCTGCGTGGCCACGCTGACGGCCACGGGGCCATGCTCCGCGTGCAGGCGCGCCAGCGCTGCGGGCAGCAGCGCATGGCTGAGCGCAGGTAGGCACAGCACGTTGATGCGCGCTTGGTGCGGCCGCCCCAGGGCCAGCGCGTGCTCCACCACCCGGTCCAGGCCCTGCCAGCTGCGCTGCACCTCGGTCCACAGCGACAGGGCGCGCGCCGTGGGCCTCAGCCGGCCCTGGGCACGCTCGAACAGGGCGTAGCCCAGCAGGCTTTCCAGGCGTGCCAGTTCGCGGCTGACGGTGGGCTGGGAGCTGAACAGCATCTGCGCCGCCGCCGTGGCGCTGCCGCTGAGCATGAGCGCGCGAAACACCTCCAGGTGGCGGTGGGAGATGCGGGGCTCGGCAGACGTGTGCGGCAGCTCGGGGTCTTGCATGGCAAGAGCATATCCAAATCAAATAGACACCATAAGAACAAGCATTGGACTGAATGACCGCCATCCACCATGATGCGTGGCAGTTCCCCTGAAAGAGACACCATGTCCAATCCCTTCCCGCCCGCCCAGCTCTGGGCCCTGGCCGACCGGCACGGCACGCCGCTGTGGGTCTATGACGCCGCCACCATTCGCGCGCGCATTGCCCAGCTCAAGGCCTTCGACACCATCCGCTTTGCACAGAAGGCCTGCTCCAACATCCACATCCTGCGGCTGATGCGCGAGCAGGGCGTGAAGGTGGATGCGGTATCGCGCGGCGAAATCCTGCGCGCCCTGGCCGCCGGCTACGCGGCTGGCCATGGCGACGACCTGCACAGCGACATCGTGTTCACCGCCGACGTGATGGACGAGGCCACGCTGGCCTGCGTGGCCGAGCACAAGGTGCCCGTGAACGCGGGCTCCATCGACATGCTGCACCAGCTGGCCCAGGCCTCGCCCGGCCATCCCGTGTGGCTGCGCATCAACCCCGGCTTCGGCCACGGCCACAGCAACAAGACCAACACGGGCGGCGAGCACAGCAAGCACGGCATCTGGCACAGCGACCTGCTGGCGGCGCTGCAGGCCATCCGCGACGGCGGCCTGAAGCTGGCCGGCCTGCACATGCACATCGGCTCGGGCGTGGACTACGGCCACCTGCAGCAGGTCTGCGGCGCCATGGTCGAGCTGGTGCGCGCCACCCGCCAGGCAGGCCATGACCTGCAGGCCATCTCGGCCGGCGGCGGCCTGTCCATTCCCTACCGCGAGGGTGACGCCACCATCGACACGGCCCACTACCACGGCCTGTGGGATGCGGCGCGCAAGGACGCCGAGGCCATCGTGGGCCACGCGCTGGGCCTGGAGATCGAGCCCGGCCGCTTCCTGGTGGCCGAGTCGGGCGTGCTGCTGGGCCAGGTGCGTGCCACCAAGAATGCGGGCAGCAACCATTTCGTGCTGGTCGATACGGGCTTCAACGAGCTGATGCGCCCCTCCATGTACGGCAGCTGGCACGGCATGGAAGTGCTGCGCCGCGACGGCCAGGCCATGCCCCTGCGCGACGCCGTGGTCGCCGGCCCGCTGTGCGAATCGGGCGACGTTTTCACCCAGGGCGACGGCGGCGTGGTGCTGCCGCGCGCGCTGGCCGGCGCCTCGGTGGGCGACCTGCTGGTCATCCATGACACGGGCGCCTATGGCAGCTCCATGTCCAGCAACTACAACACGCGCCCGCTGGCCGCCGAGGTGCTGGTCGATGGCGACAGCACCCGCCTGATCCGCCGCCGCCAGACGGTGGAGGAACTGCTGGACTTGGAGCTGGGCCTGTAACTGGGCCTGTAGCGCGCCAGGCGCCAGGATTTCTGACGCAAAAAAAGCCCCGGAGCCTTCCAGCCCCGGGGCTTTTTCATGGACACCGAAGAATCACTCGCCGCGCGGATCGCGCGCCATCAGGTGCTGCACGGCCTCGGCCGCCTGCAGCCGGCCGTCCAGCAGCTCGACCACGGTTTCGGTGATCGGCATCTCCACATTCAGCAGCCGCGCGCGCGCCAGCACGGTGCGCGCGCTGTACACGCCCTCGGCCACATGGCCCAGCGAGGCCACGGCCTGCTCCAGCGTGCGGCCCTGGGCCAGCAGCAATCCCACCTTGCGGTTGCGCGACAGATCGCCCGTGGCCGTCAGCACCAGGTCGCCCAGGCCAGACAGGCCCATGAAGGTCTCGGTGCGCGCGCCCAGAGCCAGGCCCAGGCGCGTCATCTCGGCCAGGCCGCGCGTGATCAGTGCGGCGCGGGCGTTCAGGCCCAGCTGCAGGCCGTCGCACAGGCCGGTGGCAATGGCCAGCACGTTCTTCACGGCGCCGCCCACTTCCACGCCCACGATGTCGGCATTGGCATAGACGCGCATGGCGCCGCCGTGGAAGGCGGCCACCAGGGCGTCATTGACCTGGGCATGGCGGCTGGCCGCCACCAGGGCCGTGGGCTGGTGGCGTGCCACCTCGGCCGCGAAGCTGGGGCCGCTGAGCACGCCGCACAGCAGATCGGGCGCCACCTCGGCGCAGACCTCGTGCGCCATCAGTCCATGGGCGGCGGCCGAAGCGCCTGCGGGCACGGCCTCGAAGCCCTTGCACAGCCAGGCCACGGGTGCGGGCACATGCTGCAGCCGGCCCAGCCATTCGCGCAGGGCAGCCATGGGCGTGCCGATCACGATCAGGTCGGCGGCCGCCAGATGGCCGTCGATCTCGCCATGCACCGCCTGCAGCGCAGCAGGCAGCGCCACGCCCGGCAGGTAGCGTGCGTTCTCGCCGCTGTCCCGCATGGCCTGCGCCTGGGCTGCGTCACGCGCCCAAAGGGTCACGACATGCCCGTCACCGCGCGAGGCCGCGCTCATCGCCAGCGCCGTGCCCCAGGCGCCTGCGCCAATCACCACAATGTTCATATCTGCTCGACGTTGAAGAAGCGACGTTGATGAAAAAAAGAGGCCCTCGGGCCTCTTTTCTTGTACCACAGCGATGCGACGCGCCTGGGCGCAAATCACATCGGCCGGGAATGGACCGGCTTACTGCGGCAGCGAATTGCCGTCCGCCTGGGCGGCTGCCTGCTGCTGCTCGTACATGGCCTGGAAGTTGATCTCGGCCAGGTGCACGGGCGGGAAGCCGGCGCGCGTGACCACGTCGGCCACGTTGCCGCGCAGGTAGGGATAGATGATCTGGGGGCAGGCAATGCCGATCACGCCACCCATCTGGTCTTCGGGCACGTTGCGGATCTCGAAGATGCCGGCCTGCTTGGCCTCGACCAGGAACACGGTCTTGTCCTGGATCTTGGTCTGCACGGTGGCGGTCACGGCCACTTCGTAGATGCCTTCGGCCACGGGAGTCGCCTCGACGCCAAGCTGGATGTCCACGCTGGGCTGCTCCTGCTCCAGCAGGATGGCGGGCGAATTGGGCTGCTCCAGCGACAGGTCCTTGAGGTAGACGCGCTGGATCTGGAAGACGGGAGTGTCCTGTTCGGCCATGGAATCAGTCTTTCTGGGCAAAAAACCCTGGTGCGGTGACCAGGGCATCAAAAAAATCACCAACAAAATGCCCGCTGCCAAGAGCTTGCGCAGCGGGCACCTGGGCCAGCATTATGCAGTGCCCGTGTTTCAGCTTTGCAGCAGGGGTACCAGGCCGCCGTCGGCGTCCAGCGCCATCAGGTCGTCGCAGCCGCCCACATGGCGCTCGCCGATGAAGATCTGGGGCACCGTGCGGCGGCCCGTGCTCTGCATCATCACGTCGCGCGCGGCCGGATCGGTGTCGATGCGGATCTCTTCGATCTGCTCCACGCCCTTGGACTTGAGGATCTGCTTGGCCCGGATGCAATAGGGGCAGACAGCGGTGGTGTACATCTTCACGGCTTGCATGTGCGACTTTCTTCGAGTTTGCGGCGTTCCGCCGGCTGGCGCCCGGGGCGCGGAGCAGCGGCTTCCATCGCCGTCAGATGGGGGCGTCTCAGGCCTTTTCAACCGGCATGCCGGCATCGCGCCAGGCCTTCAGGCCGCCGGCCAGGGCCTGGGCCTTTTCGTAGCCCAGCTTCTTCGCAATGCCTTCGGCCCGCGAAGCGCGATTGCCCTTGGTGCAGATCAGCACCAGCGGCAGGGCCTTGTTCTTCACGGTGGTGGGCAGCTTTTCCTCGAACTGGCTCAGCGGCACATTCTTGGCGCCGTTGGCATGGGCGGCCGCGTACTCTTCGGGCTCGCAGACATCGATGACCACGGCCTTTTGGCGGTTGATCAGTTGCACGGCCTGCGCCGCCGTCAGCGAGCCGCCGCCTGCGCCGCGCACCAGGGGCAGCAGCAGCATCACGCCGGAAGCCAGCGCGATCAGGATCAAATACCAGTTATCGATGATGAATTTCACGTCATTCCTTGGGTTGGCAAACCTGTCAATTCTAGAATGCTGGCTTTTGCCCCCGCGACAGCCCAGCTTTGTCGCATCGAGAGACTTAGAAAGCCGCCATGTACAAGCTCGTGCTGATCCGCCACGGTGAATCCACCTGGAACCTCGAAAACCGCTTCACCGGCTGGACCGATGTGGACCTGACCGCCACCGGCGTCGAACAGGCCAAGAACGCAGGCCGCCTGCTCAAGGCCGAAGGCTATGACTTCGACCTGGCCTACACCAGCGTGCTCAAGCGCGCCACGCGCACGCTGTGGCACACGCTGGACGAAATGGACCGCACCTGGCTGCCCGTTCAGCACAGCTGGCGCCTGAACGAGCGCCACTACGGCGGCCTGCAGGGCCTGAACAAGGCGGACATGGCCAAGCAATACGGCGACGCCCAGGTGCTGGTGTGGCGCCGCAGCTACGACACGCCCCCGCCGGCCCTGGAGCCGCAAGACCCGCGCAGCGAGCGCAGCGACGTGCGCTACGCCCAGCTGGACCCCAGCCAGGTGCCGCTGACCGAATGCCTGAAGGACACGGTGGCCCGCGTTCTGCCGTTCTGGAACGAGTCCATCGCGCCCGCCATCCTGTCGGGCAAGCGCGTCGTGGTCGCGGCCCACGGCAACTCCATCCGCGCGCTGATCAAATACCTGGACGGCATCTCGGATGACGCCATCGTCGGCGTCAACGTGCCCAATGGCATTCCGCTGGTCTATGAGCTGGATGCCGATCTCAAGCCCATTCGCCACTATTACCTGGGCGATGCAGAAGCTGCGGCCAAGGCTGCAGCCGCCGTGGCCGCGCAGGGCAAGGCCTGAGCCGGACCCGCTTGAGGTGAGCGCCTGCTGCGGAAATTGCGCTTGCTGCGCCGTTTTTAGGGAACCACGCGGGCGCCTGCCTTTCCAAGCGGGTGTATATTGACGCGGTTAAAGGGGTGATATGGGCCAGAAAATCAAAATTGCCGGCTGGGTTTCCGTAGGCGTAATCGCCGGAGCACTGACCACGGTTTCCTTGCAGACCGTGGCCCGCGGTGCCATGACCCCGCTGCCGCTGGAGGAAATCCAGCAGCTGTCCGCCGTCTTCGGCCTGATCAAGACCGACTATGTCGAGTCGGTCGATGACAAGAAGCTGATCACCGATGCCATCTCCGGCATGGTGTCCAGCCTTGATCCGCATTCGCAGTACTTCGACAAGAAGTCCTACAAGGAATTCCGCGAGGGCACCTCGGGCCGCTTCGTCGGCGTGGGCATCGAGATCACGCAGGAAGACGGCCTGATCAAGGTCGTCTCGCCCATCGAAGGCTCCCCCGCGTTCCGCGCCGGCCTCAAGACGGGCGACCTGATCACCAAGATCGACGACACGGCCGTCAAGGGCCTGTCGCTCAACGACGCCGTCAAGCGCATGCGCGGCGAGCCCAACACCAAGGTGCAGCTGACCATCCTGCGCAAGGATGAAAGCCGCAGCTTCCCCGTGACCATCACGCGCGAGGAAATCAAGACGCAGTCCGTCAAGGGCAAGGTGATCGAGCCCGGCTACGGCTGGATCCGCCTGAGCCAGTTCCAGGAACGCACGGTGGACGACTTCGTGCGCAAGGTCGAGGAGCTGTACAAGCAGGACCCCAACATGAAGGGCCTGGTGCTGGACCTGCGCAACGACCCGGGCGGCCTGCTGGACGCTGCCGTCGCCATCTCGGCCGCCTTCCTGCCGCCGGATGTGACCGTGGTCTCCACCAATGGCCAACTGGCCGAGAGCAAGGAAACCTACAAGGCATCGCCCAGCTTCTATGCCCGCCGCGGCATGGGCGACCCGCTGCAGCGCCTGCCGGCCTCGCTCAAGAAGCTGCCGCTGGTGGTGCTGGTCAACGAAGGCTCGGCCTCGGCCAGCGAGATCGTGGCCGGCGCACTGCAGGACCACAAGCGCGCCATCATCATGGGCAGCCAGACCTTCGGCAAGGGATCGGTGCAGACCGTGCGCCCCCTGGGCCCCGATACGGGCCTGAAGCTGACCACGGCGCGCTACTACACGCCCAGCGGCAAGTCCATCCAGGCCAAGGGCATCGTGCCCGACGTGATGGTGGACGAGACACCCGAAGGCGACCTGTTCGCCGCCCTGCGCATGCGCGAGGCCGACCTGGAAAAGCACCTGTCCAGCGGACAGGGCGCCGAGGTCAAGGACGAGGTGCGCGAGAAGGCCCGCGAGGAAGCCCGCAAGCGCCTGGAAGAGGAAGCAAAGAAGCCGCCGGCCGAGCGCCGCCTGCCCGAGTTCGGCACCGAAAAGGACTTCCAGCTGCAGCAGGCGCTCAACCGTCTCAAGGGCCAGCCCGTCATGGTCAGCAAGACCCTGACCGAGCGCGAGCCCGAGAAGAAGGAAAACTGACAGCGCGGCGCGGGCAGGGTCCGCGCCCAACCAAGCCGGGCCGCGCGCCCGGCTTTTTCACGTCTGGAGACGCGAATGAACGACGATCAACTGCTGCGCTACTCGCGCCACATCCTTCTCGACGAAATCGGCATCGAAGGCCAGGAGCGCATCCTGGCAGCGCATGTGCTCATCGTCGGCGCAGGCGGCCTGGGCGCGCCCGCTGCGCTGTACCTGGGCTCGGCCGGCATAGGCCGCATCACCCTGGTGGACGACGATGCGGTGGACATGACCAACCTGCAGCGCCAGATCGCCCACACCACGGACCGCGTGGGCCAGCCCAAGGTGGAATCCATACGCACGGCCGTGCATGCCATCAACCCCGGCATCCGCATCGACTGCCGCCAGCAGCGCGCCGACGATGCCCTGCTCGACGAGCTCGTGCCCCAGGCCAGCCTGGTGCTGGACTGCACGGACAACTACCGCACGCGCCACATGATCAACGCGGCCTGCGTGCGCCACAAGGTACCCCTGGTGGCGGGGGCGGCCATCCGCCTGGACGGCCAGCTCATGGTCATGGACCCGCGCGACGAGAACTGCGCCTGCTATGCCTGCGTGTTCCCGCCGGAGGCACAGTTCGAGGAAGTGCAGTGCTCGACCATGGGCGTCTTCGCGCCGGTGGTGGGCGTCATGGGCACGCTGCAGGCGGCGGAAGCCCTCAAGCTGGTCGCGGGATTTGGCACGCCTGCAACAAACCGCCTGACCATGTTCGACAGCCGCAGCCTCGATTGGAGTAGCATGCAAACTACCCGTGTGCCGGACTGCCCCGTTTGCGGTAACAAGGCGTAGGAATCGACTGACTTCCACGCCGATCCCCCACTGGCACAATCGCCCGCTGTCGCGCAGGACAATGGAGGCCGGGTTCCGCCGGACTCCGATTGCCATCCGCGTCCCTATTGGATACAGCCGTGAAATTGCGCACCTATCTTGTTGAAGACAACCCTACGATCCGCGAGAACCTGATCGCCACGCTCGAAGAACTGGCCGATGTCGAGGCCGTGGGCATCGCCGAGACGGAAAGCGCGGGGACGGACTGGCTTCAGCAGAACCCCGACGCATGGGATCTCGCCATCGTCGACCTGTTCCTGCGCCAGGGCAGCGGCCTGGGTGTGCTCACTGCCTGCCGCGAGCGCCAGCCGCACCAGAAGATCGTGGTGCTCAGCAACTACGCCACCCCCGACATCCGCAGCCGCTGCGCCCAGCTCGGCGTGGATGCCGTCTTCGACAAGTCCAATGAAATCGACGCGCTCATGGACTATTGCATGAATATCGATGCGGCGTCACTCAACCAACTTAAAACAGCCTGAACCCAAAGCACTGCATTTGATTTTTCATCAAAAAAGGCTGCACGACTTGATAATCGTGCAGCCCGTATTTTCTATTGACTGAAAATCAATCGATCAGCCTGTTCTTCAGTGCGTAATACGTCAGGTCGCTGTTGGACGACAACCCCATTTTCTCCATGAGACGCGTGCGATAGGTGCTGACCGTCTTTACGCTCAGCGAAAGCGACTTTGCAATATCACCCGCGGTTTCCCCACGCGCGAGCTTGAGAAAGACCTGGAACTCGCGCTCCGACAGCTGTTCATGGGCTGGCGCATCATCCTTGCGGTTGAGCTGCTGGGCCAGCAAGTCGGCCACGGCGGGCGTCAGATAGCGGCGGCCCAGGGCCACGGTGCGGATGGCCTCGGCAATCTCCTGGGGATCACACTCCTTGTTCAGGTAGCCGCTGGCACCCTGGCGGATCAGGTTGATCGCATAGTGCTCCTCGGGATAGCCGCTCAGGATCAGGATGCCCATGTCCGGCGCCTTGGCGCGCAGCATGGCCAGCGCGTCGATACCGCTTTGCCCCGGCATGGACAGATCCATCAACAGCACGTCGATCTCGTGGGCGCGCACCAGATCGATGGCCTCGCGGCCATTGGCGGCCTCACCGACTACACGCAGGTCCACGTGTTCCGAGAGAAACTGACGCAGGCCCGAGCGCACAATTGCATGGTCGTCCACAATGCCAATTCTGATCATGAATACCTCTTTTTCGGGGGACCAGCGGGATCGCTGGTCGTGCAAACAATATATGGTAACGGCCGGCGCAGGAACTGCCCCGGCAGCCGATAACACGAATTATGCAGAATATCGGCGAAGATCTTGTAGGTGAGAGGATGCTTATGCGTTGGATAAATTTCCGAAGAATTGCGATCAGCCTGGCATTTGCCATCGTCGCGGCCGTGCTGCTGGTCAGCATTAACGAGGCCAGCTACAAGCGCTCCACCAAGGCGCTGGAGGCCATGACCCAGACCCAGGCCACCCGCTCGGAGATCAGCCAGCTGCTGCGGCTGATGCTGGATGCGGAGACGGGCCTGCGCGGCTACCTGCTGACGGGCGAGGAGCGCTACCTGGAGCCCTACAGCAAGGCGATCACGGCCATCAACTACAACATGGACGAGCTGCGCCAGATCTTCATCTACGACCCGCAGGAGCTGGCGATCTTCACGCCGCTGGCGCGCCAGGTCGAGCGCAAGATGAGCGAGATGGAACTCAGCCTGCGCCTGTACCGCCAGGGCAACGAGGAAGCCTGGCGTTTCGTCATGTTCACCGACGTGGGCATGGAGAACATGGACGCCATCCGCGACTACACGGGCAAGCTGCTGTCGGGCATAGACCAGCGCTCGGCCAAGAACCTGCAGGACATCGAGCACACGCTTTCGCTGTCGCGCATAGGCATCGCCACGGTCACGGCCCTGGGCGTGCTGGGCTTTTTCATGTACCTGCGCCAGGCCCACGCGCTGCAGCAGGCCCACCAGCGCGAGCAGGAGATCCAGCGCGACGAGCGCAACCGCCTCGAAGCCCTGGTGCGCGAGCGCACGGCCACGCTGACGGAGCTGGCCAACCACTTGCAGCAGGTGCGCGAGGACGAGCGCGGACACCTGGCGCGCGAACTGCACGACGAGCTGGGCTCGCTGCTGACGGCGGCCAAGCTCGACGTGGCGCGCCTCAAATCCAAGATCGACCTCAGCGCGCCGGACGTGGGCGAACGCGTCAGCCATCTGGTGGAGACGCTCAACAGCGGCATCGCCCTCAAGCGCCGCATCATCGAGGATCTGCGCCCCTCCTCCCTGTCCAACCTGGGCCTGACGACGGCGCTGGAAATCCTGGCGCGCGAGTTCGGCGAGCGCAGCGGCATCGAAGTCACGGCCAATCTGGAGCAGGTGGAACTGCCTGAATCCACCCAGCTCACGGTCTACCGCATCGTCCAGGAATCGCTGACCAACATCGGCAAATATGCCAAGGCCAGCCATGTCCTGGTCTCCGTGCACAACTATCCGACCTATGTGACGGTGCAGATCCAGGACGACGGCGAAGGCTTCGAGACCTCGGCCATGCGCCCCAACTCCCACGGGCTGGCCGGCATGCGCCACCGCGTGGAGGCCGCAGGCGGACGCCTGACCGTGTCGTCCGAGCTGGGCAAGGGCACGGCAATCTCCGCCGTCATCCCGCTGGCGCCCATTTCCACGGACAAAAACGCAGGTACGGTCGCCGCCGCCTGAAGCGCCAGCATCCACCATGCAAAAGTCCCTGCGCGCCCACGCGCCAGGGGCTTTTTTTTCATGCCCGCACCAGGCTGGCTGCAGCCGGCGGCGCTTGCCAGCCCTGTGCAGCCAGAGCATTCCTACACCACCCCCCCGCCTAACCCTGACGCCATGCCACGCCGGCCACCGTCAGATACACCTCGGACGGCTCAGTACAGTCGAACCCATGCAAACAGCACTTGGCCCATCCGCCCCGTGCCGTTTCTTGGAAACGAACAACCCAAGGAGTTTTACATGCTGCACTACGCCATCGTGTTCTTCGTCATCGCCCTGGTAGCCGCCATATTCGGTTTTGGCGGTATTGCGGCAGGTGCTGTAGGCATCGCCAAGATCCTGTTCTATATTTTCGTGATCATGGCCGTCGTCACCTTTGTGATGAGCCTGATCAAGAAGTAGCGGCGGCGCCGCCTTCAGCCCCCTGCCAGCCCAAGCCCGCCTCCCGCGGGCAGCCAGCCCGGCAGCCCGACCGCCTTTCGCATTCATGCCAGTTTTGAGGAGATAGAACCAATGAGCCAAGCCGAGAAAGCCGTGAACAAAGCCGCCGATACCGCCAAGGACGTTGCACAGGATGTCGCGGATGCCGCCAAGGAAGCCGTCAACACCACGCGCCGCACCGCAGCGAATGCGCTGGACAAGGCCGAGGAGGGCGTCCAGTCCATCGAGCGTGAGCTGAACCCCGTCATCGATGACCTCGCAGCACGTGCCCAGGAACTGGCCACGCGCGGCATCAACTTCTGTGCCGACAGCTCCGACCGCGCCCGCCGCCAGCTGCAATCTGCCACCGAGGCCACCACGCGCTACGTCATCGAGCAACCGGGCCGCTCCATCCTGCTGGCCGCGGCCACGGGCGCAGCCCTTGCCACCGCGTTCTTCATGAGCTCACGCTCGCGCAAGTGAGCGGTCGCCAAGTTCCTTGAGTCCCCGAGTGCTATCAGTCCAGTTACCCCACTTTTCTTACCCGAGAAAGAATTGATCATGCAAAAGTACACCCGTGCCATCGCTTTCGCTCTCGTCGCCGGCGCCACCGTGCTCGGCACCACCGCCTGCTCCGTCGCCCGCGACCAGCAGACCGTGGGTTCGTATGTGGATGACGCCGGCATCACCACTGCGGTGAAGGCCAAGATGGCAGAGGACAAGAGTGTCTCGGCCACCTCCATCAGCGTCGAGACCCTGAACGGCACGGTGCAGCTGTCGGGCTTTGCCAAGTCCGAATCGGAAAAGGCCCGCGCCGCCGAGATCGCCCGCACCACCAAGAACGTGCGCGAGGTGCGCAACAGCATCGTGGTTCGTCCCTGATGCAGGCCCCTGCGGGGGCTGAGCCAAGTACAAGGCCGGAGACTTCCGGCCTTTTTTCATCCAGGGATCCACTGCCGCAGGGCCCGGCGCAAGGACGGCCGGCCGGCCGTTGCAGGCTAAGGCAGACGCGACCCCTTTCCACCGGGCGCCGGACATACGGCGTAAAGTGACCGACATGCGAGTCTTCAACTGCGATGCCTGTGGCCACCCGGTCTTCTTCGACAGCGTTCAATGCGTGCACTGCGGCGCCACCCTGGCCTTCCTGCCCGAACGACTGCATGTGGCCTGCCTGCGCCCGGTTTCCGGCGCGCGGGACAGCGTGCTGTGGGAGAGCCTGTCCTCGCTGACGAGCGGCAAGCCGCCAGGCCGTCTCTACAAGATGTGCAGCCACCGGGGTCCCGTGGGACAGTGCAACTTCGCCCTGCCCGCAGACGATCCCCATGCGCTGTGCGAGTCCTGCCGCCAGACACGCTGGCTGCCCGATCTGTCAGACCCGGCCAATGCGCTGCGCTGGACCCGGATCGAGGCCGCCAAGCGCCAGTTGTTCTACACGCTGGCCCGCCTGGGCCTGGGTCCCCGGCCTGGAGAGGACGGGCCGCGCTTCGAGCTGCTGGCCGACCTGCCCGGGCAGGCGCCCGTGATGACCGGCCATGCCAACGGCACCATCACGCTGAACGTGGTGGAGGCCGATGATGCCGAGCGCGCCAGGCGCCGCCAGGCCCTGCACGAGCCCTACCGGACGCTGGTGGGCCATCTGCGCCATGAATCCGGCCATTTCTTCTGGGACAGGCTGGTGGTGGGAGCGGGCCGTATCGAGGAATTCCGCCGCCTGTTCGGCGACGAGCGCCAGGATTATGGCCAGGCACTGCAGAACTACTATGCACGCGACCCGATGGACGGGCAGTGGCGCGACAACTTCGTCAGCGCCTATGCTACCTCCCACCCGTGGGAAGACTGGGCCGAAAGCTGGGCCCATTACCTGCACATGGTGGATCTGCTGGAGACTGCGGCCAGCTATGGCACCTGCATCACCATGCCTGGAGGCTCAGGGACAAGTACAGGCTCGGTCACGCAGCCCGCGCTGTGCGTGCAGGACCCTTTCGCGGTCCATGCACGGCCGGACTTCGGCACCATGCTCGACCAGTGGGTGCCGCTGACGCTGCTGACCAACAGCCTCAACCGCAGCCTGGGCCATGGCGATGCCTATCCGTTCGCCCTTTCGGCCGGGGCCAGGCGCAAGCTGGAATTCGTGCACGCCGCCGTGAATGCGAGCGCTGCGCGGCAGGCTTCCTTCTAGGAAGGAATCGCCAGAGGAGCCTGGCCCTTGGCGGGCCTCAAGACAGACAGGCGGTCAGGGCATCTGGGCGCGCGTTCGGGGAGCGCGATAGGGGAGCGCGATCAGGGAGCGCGATTGGCCTGCACCTTCTGCAGAAGACGGGTACGCACGCTGGGAGAGACGAACTTGTCGATCTCGCCATCCAGCGTGGCGATCTCGCGCACGAAGGTGCTGCTGATGAACTGGTAGCGGTCGCTGGGTGTGAGGAACACCGTCTCCACCTCGGGCATCAGCGTGCGATTCATGCCGGCGAGCTGGAACTCGTAGTCGAAGTCGGTGACCGCACGCAGGCCGCGCACCATGGCCTTGCCGCCGCGCTCGACCACGAAGTCGCGCAGCAGGCCATGAAAGCTCTCGACCTGGACATGGGGGTAGATGGACACGGCCTCGCGCACCATCTCCATGCGTTCCTCGAGATTGAACATGGTCTTCTTGTGGTGGCCCGCCGCCACCGCCACGATGACGTGGCTGAACAGCTGGGTCGCACGACGCACCACGTCTTCGTGGCCCAGCGTGATCGGATCGAAGGTTCCGGGGTAGACGGCAATCACGTCGTGGCTCATGGCGTTCACTTTCCTTGGCTGCGCGTGCCCTGGTCCGGCACGGATGGCGCATTATGCATTGCGCTGCAGCATGGCCGGTCGGCTGTGCGACAGCCGCGCTCCTGCCAGGGAACGCGGCCGCCGCAGCGCCCTTTACTCGTCCTGCGGTGCCTTGCGCAGCAGGTGGGCATGGACGGCGCCCGCCTTCAGATGGCGGAACAGCTGCAGGCCACCGGCCTCGGCCAGTTGCTCCTCGGTCCAGGCCTGGGGCGCCTCCAGATAGACATAGCCCGTGGCGGACACCGCCTGCGCGGCAGCCTTCAGAGCCGGCTCGAACAGATCGGCATGGTCGAAGGGCGGATCGATCAGCACCAGGTCCAGCGTGCCCGGCGCCACCTGGCGCAGGCAGCCGATGCCATCGCCGCGCAGCACGCGCACGGACTGGGCGTCCAGGCGCTCGCGCAGGCGCTGCAACTGCAGGACCAGGGTGGCGTCCTGCTCGTTCATCAGCACATTGGTCGCGCCGCGCGATGCGGCCTCGAAGCCCAGCGCGCCCGTGCCAGCGAAGGCATCCAGGCAGTGCCAGCCCGTCAGGTCCTGGCCCAGCCAGTTGAACAGGGTCTCGCGCACGCGATCAGGCGTGGGCCGCAGGCCGGGGTGCTGCGCCACGGGCAGGCGCGTGCGGCGCCACTGGCCACCGATGATGCGGACCTCGCCCGCACCCGAGGGTGCCGGCTTGCCCGCCTTTGCCTTTGTGGCCGGTGCTGCGGCGGTCGCCTTGGGCGCGGCGGCTTCGGCCGTGGCCTTTTCAAGCCAGCGCTTGCCGGCAGGGGTATGGATTTTGATGCTGTTGCGGCTCATTGTTGGCCTCCCACGACGACGGTCACCATGCGCTCGGGCTGCAGCATGCGCTGCATGGCCTCGCGCACATCACGCACGGTCAGCGCCTGCACGCGCTCGGTCCAGTGCTCCAGGTAGTCCAGCGGCAAGCCGTTCCAGGCGATGTTGGACACATTGCCCAGCAGCTTGCGGTTGCTGTCTATGCGCAGCGCAAAGCCGCCGATCAGATTGTCCTTGGCGGCCTTGAGCTCCTTCTCGGTCGGGCCTTCGGCCACGAAGCGGCGCAGCGTGTCCTGCGAGACCTTCAGGGCCTCGGCCGCCTGGTCGGGGCGCGTCTGCAGGGCAATGGTGAAGGCGCCCGCGTCCAGGCCCGGCGAGAAGTCGCTGTAGACGCTGTAGCTCAGGCCGCGCTTTTCGCGCACTTCCTCGGTCAGCCGCGAGGTGAAGCCTCCGCCACCCAGGATGTGGTTGCCCACGAGCACGGCCATGAAATCCGGGCTGTTGCGCGCAATGCCGGGCTGGGCGATCAGCACCTGCGCCTGGGCCGAGGCGAAGGGGATGTTCTCGTTGACCGGCGCCTTGAGCGCCTGCACCTTGGGCACGTCGGGCAGGGGCGCGCAGGCACTGGCGTCCTGGCCCTGCGCCGCCTGCAGCGGAGCCAGCAGTTGCTGCACCAGCTGGTCGGCCTGCTCGCGGCTGACCGCACCGACGATGCTGACCTTGGCGCGGCAGGCCGCGATCAGGCGGCGGTGGAAGGACTGCATGTCGGACAGGTCGATGTGCGCGAGGCTCTCGCCCGTGGCGCGCGCGCCGTAGGGATGGGTGCCGAACACGCCCTGGCTCAGGGCCTTGCCGGCCACCGTGCCGGGGCGCGTGTCGGATTCCTTGATGGCCGCGGTCCAGCGCTCGCGCTCGCGCAGCCACACGTCCTGCGGCCAGCTGGGGTTGGCGATCTGGCGCGCCGCCAGCGCCACGGCGCGCTGCAGCAGCGCAGGCTCGGTCAGGGAGCGCAGCCCGTAGCTGAAGCTGTCGCGGCCCGCCTGCGCGCCAAAGCTGGCACCCAGATCGGCCCAGGCCTGGCCCAGGCCGTTCTCGTCCAGCGCAGGCGCATCGCCCTGGGCGGTCACGCCCTTGGAGGCCATCAGCGCCACGGCGCTGGCCAGGCCGACCTGGTTGGCGGGATCGCGCCGGCTGCCGGCATCGAAGTCCATCTGCACATCGACCATGGGAATGCCCGGGCTGTCCACCAGCCAGACCTGCGCCCCGCTGGGCTGGGTCCAGTGCTGGATGGGCAGCAGGGCCCATGCGGACGTGGCACCAAAGCCCATGCCCACGCCTGCCAGCACCGTGCTGGCCACCATTTTCTTCATGTTCTTCATCTTCACTCCAGCGTGCTTCGGGGCCATCAATGCAGGGGTCCGCCGATGCCGGCACCCGCATCGGGACGACGGGGCTTGCCACCTTCGGGCAGGGGTTGCGGCACCAGGGTGCCCACCGTGAGCTGGTCATCGCCAAAGTACCTGGCAGCCACACGCTTGACGTCATCGGGCGTGATGGTGCGCAGCTGGGCCAGCAACTGGTCTTCCGCATCCAGCGGCATGCCCTGTATCCAGTAATTGCCCAGGCTCTGGGCCTGGCCCATGACCGAATCGCGCTCGTAGACATTGGAGGCCATCCACTGCGTCTTCACGCGCTCCAGCTCGGCGGGCTCCACGCCGTCCTTGGCGACCTTGGCCACTTCGGCACGCAGCGCGGCCTCGACCTCGGCCGCAGTCTTGCCCGTGGCAGGCACGCCCGTCAGCATGAACAGGCCGGGGCCACGGCCCATGAGCGACATGGAGCTGCCCGCGCCGTCGGCCACGCGGCCTTCGCCCTGGACCAGGGCGCGCTCCAGGCGGGCGCCGTCATAGCCGTCCAGCACGGCCGACAGAACCAGCAGCGCCAGCGCATCGCGGTCGTCGGACTGCAGGTCGCTGACCCGGGTCAGCGAGGGCGCCCGGAAGGCCAGGGCCACCAGGGCCTGTTCGGCCGGCTGCTTGACCTCGATGCGGCGGATGCCGATCTGCGCAGGCTCGGTGCGCGGCTTGCGCACCGGCAGGGCGCGTGCGGGAATGCTGCCGTAGTACTTCTCTGCCCAGGCGCGGACCTTGGCCACGTCCACGTCACCGGCAATGACCACGGTGGCGTTGCCGGGCACGTACCAGCGGCCATGGAAGTCGCGCACGTCGCCAGGCGTCAGCGCGTCCAGATCGCTCATCCAGCCGATCACGGGGCGGTGGTAGGGCGAGGCCATGAAGGTCGCCGCCATCAGTTGCTCCATGAGCACGGCGCGCGGCTGATCCTCGGTGCGCATGCGGCGCTCTTCCTTGATGACCTCGATCTCTTTCTTGAACTCGCTGTCGGGCCAGCGGTTGTTGGCAAAGCGATCGGACTCCAGCTTCATCACATCCTCCAGTCGGCTGGACGGAATCTGCTGGTAGTAGCCCGTGTAGTCGCGGCTGGTGAAGGCGTTTTCCTGGCCGCCCAAGGCAGCCACGCGGCGCGAGAACTCGCCGGGAGCCACCTTGCGCGAGCCCTTGAACATCATGTGTTCGAGCGCGTGGGCCACGCCCGAGGTGCCATCGACCTCGTCCACGGAGCCCACCCGCACCCAGACCATGTGCACGGCCGTGGGCGCGCGCCGGTCCGGCTGCACGATGAGCTGCATGCCGTTCTTCAGGGTGAATTGCTGCGCCGAAGTGCCGGTGCGCGTGCCGCCTGCGGCCTGGCTGGCAACCGTCTGCAGCAGCGACGAAGGGATGGAAGAGGATGCATCCGGGGCTGCCAAAGCAGCCCCGGTGCCCATGCAGGCCATTAAGCCCAGGAGGGTGAGTGCATGTTTCATAGAATGCTGTGATTCTAAGAACCTGCCGATGTTCAGTTTTTTCAAGAAAAAGCCCACCCCCTCCTCCGCCGAGATTTCCCCGGCGGACCGCAGCGTCGCGCCCGAAGAGGCCGGCATTCCCGCAACCCCGCCGCAGGACAGCGCCCCAGCCCTGCCCCCCGGCACACCTGACCTCCCGGCCGCAGCCGACGCGGGCAGCGCCTGGTGGCGCAAGCCCTTCGGCGGCGGCAAGGGCGATGCCGCCCCGCCCGCGGCAGCCACTGCACCCGTTGCACCCGCCTCCACGATCGCGCCTGCCGACTTCATTGCCGCACCCGAGCCCACGGCCAAGCCCGAAGCCGAAGGCGCCAGCCGCCAGAACTGGATGCAGCGCCTCAAGGCCGGACTGCGCAAGACCGGCAGCAGCATCGCCACGGTCTTCACCGGCACGCAGATCAACGACGCGCTGTACGAGGAGCTGGAAGATGCCCTGCTGATGGCCGACACCGGCGTCAAGGCCACCGAGCATCTGCTCGCCGACCTGCGCCGCCGCGTCAAGGAAGCCAAGGCCACCGACCCGGCCGCCGTCAAGGCCCTGCTGGCCGATGCACTGGCCGACCTGCTGCGCCCGCTGGAAAAGCCGCTGATCATCGGCGAGCACCAGCCCACCGTGGTCATGGTCGCCGGCGTCAACGGCGCAGGCAAGACCACATCGATCGGCAAGCTGACCAAGCATCTGGCCGACGAAGGCCAGAGCGTGCTGCTGGCCGCGGCCGACACCTTCCGCGCCGCCGCGCGCGAGCAGCTCGGCGTCTGGGCCAACCGCAACACGGTGGAGATCGTCAGCCAGGAAGGCGGCGATCCTGCGGCGGTGAGCTTTGACGCCGTCACCGCCGGCCGCGCGCGCAAGAAGGATGTGGTGCTGGTGGACACGGCAGGCCGCCTGCCCACCCAGCTGCACCTGATGGAGGAGCTGCGCAAGATCCGCCGCGTGGTCACCAAGGCCGACGCCACGGCACCGCACGAGGTGCTGCTGGTCATCGACGGCAACACCGGCCAGAACGCGCTGGCCCAGGTGCGCGCCTTCGACGATGCGCTGCAGCTCACGGGCCTGATCGTCACCAAGCTCGACGGCACGGCCAAGGGCGGCGTGCTGGCTGCCATTGCGCAGGAACGCCCGATTCCCGTGTATTTCATCGGCGTGGGCGAAAAGGTCGAGGACCTGGAAACCTTCAATGCCAGGGAGTTCGCTCAGGCGCTGCTGTCCTGAGCACCGCGAGCAAAGCACACGAAGGAGCGCACTGCGCTCCTTTTTTCATGGGCGGCAGGGCGCAGGCAGGCCCTGGGGCTCAAGCCAAGGGTTTTCCCTTGATCCGGATCAAGCTGCAGGTTTTATGCTTCGCGTCGATTTATAAGAAGAACATTGTTTCATCAAAGAAACAATCTATAGCCAACAGGCATCTCTCTTGCTTGTACCTGCCTTGCCTTCGTTCCCGGAGTTACCCCATGAAAGCCCCCTCCTTGCTCGGCACCGCCGCCCTGCTGGCCGCAGCCGCATGCCAGACTGCCCTGGCCCAGGACGCCGCCGCGCAGCAGCAGCTGGCCGCCAAGCCCTTCACCATCGTCGCGCCCTTCCCTCCAGGCGGCCCGGTCGATGCCCTGGCCCGCCTGCTGTCCACGGGCCTGGCCGAGCGCTACAGGCAGACCTCGGTGGTGGAGAACAAGCCCGGGGCCAACGGCAATATCGGCATCGACATGGTGAAACGCGCCGCGGCTGACGGCCATACGCTGCTGGTCGTGCCCCAGGGCAACCTGACCATCAATCCCACGCTGCTGGCCAGGCCCGGCTACAGCGTGGAGGCGGACTTCGCGCCCGTGGCCTCGCTGGCCAGGGCAGCCAATGTGATTGCCGTGCACTCCGGCGTGCCCGCAAAGACGGTTCAGGAGCTGGTGGCCCTGTCCAAGGCCAGGCCTGCCACCATCAGCTATGCCTCGCCCGGCGTGGGCTCCAGCCTGCACCTGGCCGGCGAGCTGTTCAAGCAGCAGACCGGCGCCGATATCCTGCATGTGGCCTACAAGGGAACGGCGCCCGGCCTCAACGATGTGCTGGGCGGCACCGTGCCCATGATCGTGGGCAATGTGCCCGCCCTGCTGCCGCATGTGCAGTCGGGCAAGCTGCGCGCGCTGGCCGTGACCGATCCGGCGCGCAGCAAGTACCTGCCCGACGTGCCCACGCTGGCACAGGCTGGCGTGCCGGGCATTGCCATCTCGTCCTGGTACGGCGTGATGGCGCCCAGCAAGACGCCGCCGGCCGTGCTCAGGCAGCTGGAAAAGGATATTCAGGAGATCTTCAGCACGCCGGCCGTGGTCAAGCAGCTGGACCTGCAGGGGATCGAGCCCTGGGTGGTCACGGGCAACGCCTTTGGCGAGCTGATCCGCAAGGAAACAGCGACCTGGGTGCCCGTGATCAAGGCCGCCAACGTCACGCCGCAGTGACGCGCGGCGCGGCGGCCTTCTCTGCAGCGTCAGCCACGTCCCTGGTCGAGACCTGGGAGCGCAGCCACTGCGCATAGTCGGCCATGCAGCGCTCGGTGCGCATGGTGATCTGCGGCACGCTGTAGCTGTGGCCGGCGCGCAGCAGACGGGTCAGGCGCTCCAGCACGTCGGGCAGGGTCTTGCAGACCAGGCGCCATTCGGGCGTGGCGTGCAGTTCGCCCTGCCACACATAGTGCGAGGTGATGGCCTCCACCTGCACGCAGGCCGCGGCCTGCTGCTGCACCAGGCTGCGGGCCAGATGGCCTGCCTCCTCGGCACTGGGGACAGTGGTGGCCACCACGCACAGCGTGGACCAGGACGACACGGGGTTCTTGGCGGATGTCATGGGGGCGTAGTCTACGGTTGCGCGCCTCGCCCCCCTCAGCCTTGGCGACTCACCACTGGTAGTTGAGCTTGGCCACGGCCGTGCGCCCCTCGCCCATGTTGCAGGCCAGCGCGAAGAAGCACGAGGCCACGTAGTAGCGGTCCGTCAGATTGCGCACATGCAGGCTGGCGCTCCAGCCGCGCCAGGCGGGCGATGCCTGGGCCAGGTCATAGCGCAGCGCCAGGTCCAGCAGCGTGTAGCCCGGTACCTTGAAGGTGTTGAGCGCATCGCCCCAGGCCGAGCCCGTGTAGCGCACGCCCATGCCCACGTTCAGGCCCTGCAGCGCGCCCTGCGTGAACGCCTGGTCCAGCCACAGCGAGGCCATGTGCGCAGGCGCCTTGAACACGCCCTTGCCGAGCACGGTGTAGCCATCGGTGCTGGCGTTGTCCCGAGTGACCTGGATGTCGTTGTAGCTGTAGGCGCCAATCAGGCGCAGGTTGCGCTGCAGCTGCAGCGAAGCTTCCAGTTCCAGCCCGCGCGAGCGCGTCTCGCCGGTCTGCACGCTGTAGCGATCATCCTGGGGGTCGGTGGTGGCCACGTTCTGGCGGCGCAGATCGAACAATGCCAACGAGACAAAGCTCTGCCGGCCTTCAGGCTGGTACTTCACGCCTACCTCGAACTGGCGCCCGGTCTCGGGCTCGAAAGGCCTGCTGCCGCGCGCGGGCGAGGTCGCCCCGGAGACCGGCGTGAACGACTGCGCATAGCCCGCATAGGGCGCCAGGCCGTTGTCGAACACATAGTTGACGCCCGCCCGGCCGGTGGTGGCCGACCAGTCGCGGTCCGAGCTGACCGTGCCGGTCCAGAGGTCAGTGACCTCGGTGCTGACCCTGTCATGGCGCAGGCCGGCCGTGAACACCCAGCGGTCCCAGTGGATGCGATCCTGCACATAGGTGCCCAGCTGCCGCGTGCCGTTGCCGTCGTTGACCCATGATGTGTGGACCGAGGTATCCACGCTTTGCCCATAGCGCGGATCGAAGACATTGCCCAGCACCGGTCCCACGCCCCATTTCTCGTCGCGTACCGTGCGGTTGCGGTTGTAGTCGATGCCGGCCAGCACCTCATGGCGCAGCGCGCCGGTGCGTACCTGGCCCAGCAGATGGGTGTCCAGCGACAGCACGCTGCCGTGGGCATGGCGCAGCTGGTAGTTGCGCATCAGTTGCGTGCCGTTGACCAGGCCGCTGGCACGCGCCAGGTAGTTTTCCCGGTTGTTGAAGTCGG
Organism: Delftia sp. UME58; assembly: GCF_014170385.1. Classification (NCBI taxonomy): domain Bacteria; kingdom Pseudomonadati; phylum Pseudomonadota; class Betaproteobacteria; order Burkholderiales; family Comamonadaceae; genus Delftia; species Delftia sp. UME58. The sequence continues at coordinate 4,824 of NZ_LZZV01000006.1, read as the reverse complement.
CATAGCGCAGGTTCTGCCGCACGCTCCAGCCCGAGCCGAAGTCGTGCGAGAAGTCATAGGCCAGCGACTTCTGTTCCTGGAATTCCCTGTCGAAACCCGGCTCGCCCAGAAAGCGATCCATGGGCATGCGTCCGTGCGGGCTGCTGCCGTTGACGGCCGCCCAGGGCACATTGGTGGTCGCCAGCGCCCAGTTCTTCTGGTAGACGGCACGCAGGTCCAGGCGCGTGCGCGCGTCGGGCTTCCAGCTCAGGCTGGGAGCGAGGTAGACACGGTCGTCCTGCTGATGGTCCATGTAGGCATCGGCCTGGCGGCCCAGCGCCACAAAGCGGTAAAGCAGGGTCTTGTCGGCATTCACAGGGCCGCTGACATCGGCCGCCACCTGGGCACGCCCGCCCGTCCCCGTGGAGAATTCGACATCGCCGCGCGCCACCTCGGTGGGCCGCTTGGAGACCATGTTCACGATGCCGCCCGGGTTGGACTGCCCGTACAGGCCGGACACCGGCCCCTTGAAAACTTCCACGCGCTCGAAGCCATAAGGCTCCTCGGCCATCATTCCGAAAAATCCCAGCGGCCGGTAGCGCAGGCCATCCACATAGAAGTCCGCCGACTGGAAGCCGCGGATATAGACATTGGTGGCCGCGTTCTGCGCGCCGCCGCTGTCGGGCCGCACATTGGCCAGGTAGCGCATGCTTTCGCCCATGTGCTGCACGCCCAGGTCATCCATGCGCTCGCGCGTGATCACCGACACGGACTGCGGCAGCTCGACCAGCAGCGCATCGGTCTTGCTGCCGGTGGAACTGCGGCGCGCCACATGGCCGCCGGCCGGGCCCAGGGCCTGCTCGGTCTCGGCGCTGGCCGTCACGCGCACCTCGCCCAGCATGGCCGTACCGGGGACTGCGGCCGGGCGCAGTTCGGGAACCTGGCCCAGCACATAGCTGCCCGCGCCACTGGCCACGGCCTGCAGGCTGGAGCCTGCCAGCAGCCGCGCAAAGCCTTCGGCCACGCCGTGCCGGCCCTGCAGGCCCGCAGAGCGCAGGCCGCGCACCAGATCAGGCGCCATCACCACGCTCACGCCGGCCTGGGCGGCAAAGCCGGCCAGCGCCTCGTCCAGCGGGCCGGCGGGCACCTGGTAGCTGCGCTCGGAGGCTGCAGCGGCGGCCGGCGCAATCCCTTCCGACACTGCTGGCGCGGCGTTCGCGGTGGCCGCGCCGCCTGCGCAGGCCATGCCCAGCAACAGGGCCGCAGCTAGATGGGATGACGGTGGATGGGTCATGGAAAGCTTCCTCCTCGGATGTGTGAAATGGCTGTTTCTCCAGACTTCACACGCGAGAACGGAAAAGGTGACAGCAGGGGACCGCGCCCCGCGAAAAAATACGTGCCGTGCGCTGCGTCGGTTCAGTGCTGCGCCGCCTGCAGCGTGACCCAATAGCGCGTGCGCCACAGCACCTGCACGGGCAGGGCCTGGGGCAGACTTTGCAGTACGGCATCGGTGTCATCGAGCTGGAAGGCACCCGAGATGCGCAGATCGGCCACGGCGGGGTCGCAGCGCAGCAGGCCGGTGCGATAGCGGCCCAGCGCCTGGGCAAAGTCCTGCAGGCGCATCTCGCGCACCTGCAGCACGCCGTTCACCCAGGCATCCGCATGGGCTGCAAGGGGCTGCACGGCCTGGACCTCCGTTGGCGAGAACACGGCCTGCTGGCCGGCCTGCAGCACGAGGGCGCCAGAGCCATCGCGTGCAGCCTGAGCGGGCTGCACGCGCACGGCGCCCTCGAACACGGCCACCTGCGTGTGGCCCGGCCCCTGGCGCACCGTGAAGCGCGTGCCCAGCGCCTGCATCCGGCCTTCGGCCGTGGCAACGATGAAGGGACGGTGGCGTGGCTGCGGATCGGCGGCCGTGCGCACATGGATGGCGCCTGCGCGCAGCTGCAGCAGCCGCTGCTCACCATCGAAGCGCAGGTCGATGGCACTGGCCGTATCCAGGTCCACGCGGCTGCCGTCGGCCAGCACCAGGCTGCGGCGCTCGCCACGGGCCGTGCGCGCATCGGCCAGCCAGTCGCGTGCGGGCGTCTGCTGCCAGACCAGCCAGCCGGCAGGCGCGGCCATCAGCAGCAGGGCCAGCGCCTTGACCGCGCGGCGGCGCTCGCCCCGGCCCGGACGCTGCAGCGCAGGGCCGGCCAGGTCCCTGGGCACGATGGCGAACTTCTGCCCCACGCGCTGGGCACGCTGCCAAGCCTGGGCATGCAGCGGGTCGGCCTCGTGCCACTGCCTCCAGCGGGCGTGATCGCGCTCGCTGGCATCACCGCCCTGGAGCAGAAAAAACCATTGGGCCGCCTGCAGTGCCACGGCCTCGCTGAGCGGCGCAGGCCTCGGGTCGCGGGCGCTCATGGCGTGAGCAGAATGCAGCGTGCCATGGCCTGAGCCATGTAGCGCTTGACCGTGCGCTCGCTGAGCGCCATCTGCTGCGCGATCTCGGCATAGGTCAGGCCATCGAGCTGGGCCAGCAAAAAGGCCTGGCGCACGGCGGCGGGCAGGATGTCGAGCATGGCGTCGATTTCCTGCAGCGTTTCCAGAATGATGGCCTGCTGCTCGGCCGAAGGCATGTGCGGCTCGGGCAGCAGCGCCAGCGCCTCGGCATAGGCCTGCTCCAGTGAACGGCGGCGGTGCAGGTTGGCCATGAGCCGCCTGGCGATCACGGTCAGATAGGCGCGCGGCTCGCGCAGGTTCCAGCCGGCCTGCTTTTCAGGCAGGTCATCGGGCGCCGTCAGCACGCGAACAAAGGTGTCCTGGGCCAGGTCGGCGGCATCGAAGGCATTGCCCAGCTTGCGCTGTAGCCAGCCCTGCAGCCAACCATGGTGGTCGCTGTAGAGCCGATGGATGGACGGGTGCAGTGCGGATTCGGCGCCGGGCATGGGAGGCGGCCCGAAGCGTCATCCAGGCCAATGAGTGAGAACTATTCTCATTTTACGCATTGGCACGACACAAGCCAGATGGCCGCGGCCTCAGTCCATCAACCCCTTCTGCCGCGCCTGCAGCCGCGCCAGGCCCAGCAGCGCATCGGTGAACGGCGTGTCCACTCCGCACAGCTGGCCCATCTCGCGCACCGCGCCCACCAGGGCGTCGAGTTCCACGGGCTTGCCGGCTTCCACGTCCTGCAGCATGGAGGTCTTGAAGGCGCCCAGCTTGAGCGTGACCGCATGGCGGTCTTCGGGCGATTCGTTGATGGGCAGGCCGATGCGCGCGCCGATTTCCTTGGCCTCCAGCATCACGCGCGTGATCAGGCCGCGCACCAGTTCGTCGCCCAGGATGCGGTCCGAGGTGGCGCCCGTCAGCGCGCTGACGGGATTGACGGTCATGTTGCCCCAGAGCTTGTACCAGGCGTCGCGCTGGATGTTGTCGGACAGCCTGGCCTCGATGCCGCCGCGCTGCAGCAGCTGGGCCAGTGCCGCCAGGCGCGGCGTGGGCGACTGGCCGGGGCCGGTCGCCAGGGGCTCGCCCAGGATCAGGCTGTTGCCGAAGTGGCGGCGCACCACGCCGGGCGCATCGTTGGAGCAGCTGGCATGGACCACGGAGCCCAGCACCTGATCCAGCGGTATGGCGCGCGCAATGCGGCCTTCGGGATCCACCGTCTTCAGCTGGCGGCCGCGCACGCTGGCATCGACACCGCCTTGCAGAAACCACCAGGGCACGCCGTTCATGGCCGTGAGGACCACGGTCTGCGGACCGATCAGCGGGGCGATGCGCTCGGCCACATCGGGCATGCCCGGCGCCTTGACGGAGATGATGACCAGGTCTTGCACGCCCAAGGCGGCAGGGTCCTGCTCGGCACGCAGCCTGAAGTGCTCGCGCTGCTCGCCGTGCACGAGGGTCAGGCCCTGGGTGCGCAGCGCCTGCAGCGCGGCGCCGCGCGCCACGGCGCTGAGCTGGCAGCCGGCGCGGGCCAGGGCCGCGCCCATCCAGCCGCCGATGGCACCGGCGCCGAAGATGCAGGCCTTGTCGAATGAAATGCTTGTCTGTTCCATGGTCATGCGCGGGAAGCTCCGGGTTCAAAGATCGAGATAGCTGCTGTCGCGCCGGTTGACGCGGCGCACCAGGTGGTCGAACACATCGCGGGCACCGCCGTGGCTGTCGTTGAAGGTCAGCGAGTCCTCGTTGCAGCGCCGGGCCATGGCGTCGGAGACCATGCGCGGCGCCCCCATGGACAGGGTGGCCATCTGCACGTCGCAGGCGCGCTGCAGCGTCCACAGCACCACGAAGGCCTGGGGCAGGTCGCTGCCCCAGCTCAGCAGGCCGTGGTTGCGCAGGATGACGGCCTTGCGGTTGCCTATGCTGGCCAGCAGGCGCGGCCCTTCGTCGGCATGGATGGTGATGCCCTCGAAGTCGTGGTAGGCCACCATGCCGTGCAGCTGGGCGCTGTAGAAGTTGCTTTGCGACAGGCCCTGCTCCAGGCAGGCCACGCCCATGCCCGAGGTGGTGTGCGTGTGCATCACGCAGTGCGCGCCCGGCAGGCCGTCGTGGATGGCCGCATGCACCACGAAGCCGGCCGGATTCACCGGATGCCGCGAACCATCCAGCACCTCGCCGCGCACATTGATGCGCACCAGGTTGCTGGCCGTGACCTCTTCGTAGTGCAGGCCGAAGGGGTTGATCAGGAACTGCTTTTCACCACCCGTCACGCTGTCGGGCAGGCGCACCGTGATGTGGTTGTAGATCAGTTCGTCCCAGCCCAGCATGGCGAAGACGCGGTAGCAGGCGGCCAGTTCGATGCGGGCGGCCCGCTCATCAGGGTGCATGGAGCAATTCATGGTGTGGCTCGTGGGGTGGGTC
>NZ_LZZV01000005.1:0-813 GCF_014170385.1 Delftia sp. UME58 | reverse complement strand
CGGCCCAGGCGGATGGAGTGGAGGCGTTTGCCATGTATTTCCCGATGAGTGTCTATGCGTGTTTTTGCCCGAAGGCGGCTGCCCGTCATGCGTCGGCAGCCGTAAATAATTTAGGCTTGAACTATATAGGTGTCAATCAGGAGATAGCCGGAAGGCGACGGACATTGGCTCGCATCGGTGGAGGGCCCTCCCGGGCAGGGCGGGATTCTGGTATAGTTGCCACCCTTCGGGGCGTAGCGCAGCCTGGTAGCGCATCTGCTTTGGGAGCAGAGGGTCGTGAGTTCGAATCCCACCGCCCCGACCAAAAATTGCAAGACCAATGTAAGACCCAATGAGAAAGGCCGTTAGTGAGTGCACTCACTAACGGCCTTTATCTTTTGCGCTATCAAGGGGTGATCGTCTCCATTTTGATCGCGCCGGGCAACCGGCTCCAGATCGCATCGGCCACGACGGATGGCGAGATGCCGTCCATGCCTGGGCTGCCAGACGGTTCAAGAGGATGCAAACAGGGCGCGTAACGCATGACCGGGCTGCATCCGAACAGTCCGACCGTCGGGACGCCATGGGCGATGGCGATATGCATGCCCATGCTGTCGTTTGTCGCAAAGGCCAAAGTGCGTGCGATCAGCGCTTGGCTGACGCAGATGTCCGTATTGCCTTCCGTGATGTCAAGAATACGGATCCATGACGGCAATGCGTCGCGAAGCTCCTGCGCGATGTGCCGTACATCGCTGGCACCACAGAGTAGAAATGCCAGGCCAGGGTCGCGTTCGTGCAAGATACGCGCGACCTGCGCATAGGCCTGAGCAGAAT
>NZ_LZZV01000004.1:0-77691 GCF_014170385.1 Delftia sp. UME58 | reverse complement strand
GCTATCAGAACGCGCTGGCCGAGCGCGTCAACGGGATCTTGAAGATGGAGTTCCTGCTGCATCGGCCTGCCGATCTGGCCCAGGCCAGCCGGATGGTCCAGCAGGCCGTGCAGATCTACAACCAGGAAAGACCGCACCTGTCCCTAAAATTGAAAACGCCCGATGAGGTTCATCGGGCGTCTCTGGCCGGCTGGATTACGCCGGATCGGTGTCCTTCATAGGTGTCAACCTATGGCAGGACGGGTCAGTTTTTTTGTTTGTGCGTCCGCCAACGATGGGGTGACGTGCCGGCCAAGGAGGCGGGCAGGGCCCGCGCTCCTCTGGCAGCGGTCAGGTGCCGATTCCGGCCTGTGCCTGCAGGTAGTCGTTTTGCAGCAGGTACATGCGGATGGCGTTGCGATACTGGCCGTTGGCGAAGAACTCGTCGATCAGCACGCCTTCCTGCACGAAGCCTATGCGGGCGTAGATGTGGATGGCCTTCTCGTTCTCCTGGTCCACATGGAGAAAGATCTTGTGCAGGTTGAGCGTCTTGAACCCATAGTCCAGCGCCAGCCGCGTTGCCTGGGCTGCGATGCCCTGGCCTTGCTGCTCGGGGGCGATGATGATCTGGAATTCGGCGCGCCGGTGGATCAGGTCGATCTCCACCAGCTCGACGAGGCCGGCGCGATCGCCCTGGTGCTCGACGATGAAGCGGCGCTCGGTCTGGTCGTGCACGTGGGCGTCGTAGAGTGCGGAAAGCTCGTCGAAGGTCTCGTAAGGCTCCTCGAACCAGTAGCGCATGATGGCGGCATTGTTGTTGAGCAGATGCACGGAGCGCAGATCTTCGCGCTCCAGGGGTCTCAGGCGGATGCTGTGATTCATGCGCTCATTGTGCGAGAGCCGCGGTATCCGGCTGCAGGCCACGGATTACCAGCCGGTAGATCAGCTCCGCTGCAGTGTCGTAGTCTTCGGCGGTCAGTGCCGGCTGGCCCAGCAGCAGCGCGAACTGGGCCTGCTGATCGGCATAGGCCTGGGTCACGGACCAGAGGATGAACATCAGGTGGGTGAAGTCCACGCGGGCAATCTTGCCCTGCGCCACCCAGCGCTCGAACGCCTGCACGTCTGCCGCCAGTGCCGGACCCACCTGGCTCGATATGGCATGTCCGAAGCGGGGCGCACCGGCCATCACCTCGCGCGTGAAGACCCTGGAGCCATGGGGCCGTTCGCGCGAGGACTGCAGCTTGGCCCGGATGTAGATGCGCAAGGCCTCTGCAGGGTCGTCGCCCCGCAGCAGGTCGGACATGCCGGCCAGCCACTGCGTCAGCACATCGCCCAGTACGCGCAGGTACAGCTCCTCCTTGCTGGCGAAGTAGTACAGCAGGTTGTGGCGGCTCAGGCCGGCGTCGTGCGCGATCAATTCCAGCGATGCGCCTTCGAAGCCGTATTGCGCGAAGTGCAGTTCGGCCGTCTGCAGGATGTTCAGCTCCTTGCGCAGCCGTGCGGCCGTGGGCTTGCGTGTGGCCGAACGGGCCTGGGAGGAGGGCGCAGTGTCAGAAAGGGTTGCCATTGCGCAGATGGTAAGTCGGGATAAGTTGCGTCATTTTGGTGCGATTGTCTGGCATCTTTCTTGCTGACGACTTTCTGGGTGATTTTACTGATTGGTAAATTTTTTCACCCGCGTACATTCCGTTCCATCCCCAGTGCGCCCGACAAGAGGCGTCACCCACACATGCGAGGACCACGATGAAACCTCCGAAGACTGTGTTGTTGGATCCGGTGCCCTGCAGGAGTCCTTCCTGCGGCCCGCCTTGCGTTGTTCGAGATGGTCCGGCGTGCGCCCGCATGCCGTGGCCCCCTTCACGCCCTCAATCCCGACTCTGGAGGATGCACCATGGATAGCCCCGCGCAACGCGCCTGCGGCATTGCCGCCGGCCGCCTGAACCTGGCCGACTACGCGGCCAATTTCTCGGACGCCCACCCCCCGCTGAACCGCTCGCAAGCCTTGATCGAGGCCGAGCGCTGCTACTACTGCTATGACGCGCCGTGCACCACGGCCTGTCCCACCAGCATCGATGTGCCGGCCTTCATCGCCCGCATCGCCCAGGACAACGTCCGTGGCGCGGCGCGTGAAATCCTCACAGCCAATCCGCTGGGCGGCATGTGCTCCCGTGTCTGCCCCACCGAGCAATTGTGCGAGCAGGCCTGCGTGCGCAACACCCAGGAAGACAAGCCGGTCGAAATTGGTGCGTTGCAGCGCTATGCGACCGATGCCTTCATGGCCTCCGGTGGTGCACCGCTGTTCCAGCGTGCCGCCGCCACGGGCCGCAAGGTGGCCGTGGTCGGGGCAGGGCCTGCCGGCCTGACCTGCGCCCACCAGCTGGCGCTGCAGGGCCACGAGGTGGTGCTGTTCGATGCCCGGCCCAAGCTGGGCGGACTCAATGAATACGGCCTGGCCAGCTACAAGACCCCGGGCGATTTCGCGCAAAAGGAAATCGACTGGCTGCTGTCCGTGGGCGGTATCACGCCGCGCAACAACCAGCGGCTGGGGCGTGACTTCACGCTGGATTCGCTGCTGGCCGAGCATGACGCCGTGTTCCTCGGCCTGGGCCTGGCGGGCGTCAATGCGCTGGGCGCGGCCGAGCCGCAGGCCGAAGGCTTGCGCAATGCGGTGGACTTCATTGCCGACATCCGCCAGGCGGCCGACAAATCCACGGTGCCGGTGGGCCGGCGCGTGGTGGTGATCGGCGGAGGCATGACGGCGGTGGATGCGTCCGTGCAGGCCAGGCTGCTGGGCGCCGACGAGGTCACCATGTTCTACCGCCGGGGCAAGGATGCGCTGTCCGCCTCCTGGGTGGAGCAGGAATGGGCGCAGACCCATGGCGTCAACCTGCGGCTGTGGGCCGCGCCCCAGGAGATCCTGGTGCAGGACGGCAAGGTCTGCGGCGTGCGCATGGCCTGCACCCGCATGGATGGCGGCAGGCTGCAGGTGACGCAGGAGGTGTTCGACGTGCCGGCCGACATGGTGCTCAAGGCCATTGGCCAGGCCTATGTCGGCACGCCGGCGGGCGCGGCCATTGCCCTGCGTGACGGCCGCATCGACACCGACGACGAAGGCCGCACCAGCGTGCCGCGCGTGTGGGCCGGCGGCGACTGCCGCGCCGGTGGCCAGGACCTGACCGTGCAGGCGGTGGAGCACGGCAAGGTCGCCGCGCGAGCCATGCACCAGGCGCTGACCAGCGCCGTGGCGGCCGGGGTTTGAGCGGCTGTGCCCGCGCTTTTCAAGGAGCATTGACATGGCAGACATCAGCAGCCGCTTTCTGGGCATTTCCAGCCCCAATCCGTTCTGGCTGGCCTCGGCACCGCCCACGGACAAGGAGATCAACGTCACCCGCGCATTCGAGGCCGGCTGGGGCGGCGTGGTGTGGAAGACGCTGGGCGAGGACCCGCATGTGGTCAACGTGAACGGGCCGCGCTACTCCACCCTCATGGCGCAGGACCGGCGCGTGATGGGCCTGAACAACATCGAGCTGATCACCGACCGGCCGCTGCGCACCAACCTGGAGGAGATGACCCGCGTGAAGAAGGCCTGGCCTGACCGTGCGCTGATCGCCTCGCTGATGGTGCCCTGCGTGGAGGAAAGCTGGAGGCGCATCCTGCCCATGGTGGAGGACACCGGCGCCGACGGGCTGGAGCTGAACTTCGGCTGCCCGCACGGCATGAGCGAGCGCGGCATGGGCGCGGCCGTGGGCCAGGTGCCCGAGTACATCCAGATGGTCACGCAGTGGTGCAAGCAGTACAGCCGGCTGCCCGTGATCGTGAAGCTCACGCCCAACATCACCGACGTGCGTTTTCCCGCGCGTGCGGCCAAGGCCGGCGGGGCGGATGCGGTCTCCCTGATCAACACCATCAACTCGGTGATGGGCGTGAATCTTGACACGCTGGTCATGCACCCCAGCACCGACGGCCAGGGCTCGCACGGCGGCTACTGCGGCCCGGCCGTCAAGCCCATCGCCCAGAACATGGTGGCCGAGATCGCGCGCGATCCGCAGACGGCGGGCCTGCCCATCTCGGGGATCGGCGGCATCACCACCTGGAAGGACGCGGCCGAGTACATCGCACTGGGATGCGGCAACGTCCAGGTGTGCACGGCGGCCATGGTCTACGGCTTTCGCATCGTGCAGGACATGTGCGACGGCCTGTCCAACTACATGGACGCGCACGGCTTTGCGCGCATCGAGGATTTCCAGGGCCGGGCAGTGCCCACGGTCAGGGACTGGAAGGACCTGAACCTCAACCACATCGACAAGGCCGTCATCAACCAGGACAGCTGCATCCAGTGCGGGCGCTGCCATGTGGTCTGCGAGGACACCTCCCACCAGGCCATCACCTTCAGCAAGGACGGCGGTGTGCGCCGGTTCGAGGTGGATGACACCGAATGCGTGGGCTGCAACCTGTGCGTGTCCATCTGCCCCGTGCCCGAGTGCATCACCATGCGCAGCCTGCAGCCGGGCGAGGTGGACGCTCGCACCGGCAAGACGGTCTCCGGCGACTATGCGAACTGGACCACGCATCCCAACAACCCCATGCGCCAGGCCGTGACGGCGCAGGGCTAGAGGGGGCATTGCGGCAGGTCGGCGCACGGACCGCATCCGGGCCGACCTGGCACGAAAAGCGCTTGATGCAAAAGGTCAGACCCTGGATCAGCAATGGATTGGTGATTTCTCTCTTCGAGAAGGAGCTTCGCAATGTCGCATGCCCCGCATTCCGGTGACTCCACAGGCAGCCTGTGGAATCACGACCTCGCGCCCACGCTGCCGAGCCAGCGCACCTGGACCTGGTACCACTTCGCCGCCCTGTGGATAGGCATGGTGATGTGCATCCCGGCATACACGCTGGCCGCCAGCATGATCACCAATGGCATGTCCTGGTCGCAGGCGGTGATGACGGTGTTCCTGGGCAATCTCATCGTGCTGATTCCCATGCTGCTCATCGGCCATGCCGGGGCCAGGTACGGCATTCCCTTCGCCGTGCTGGCCCGCGCCTCCTTCGGCACCCACGGCGCCAAGCTGCCCGCACTGCTGCGGGCCCTGGTGGCCTGCGGCTGGTACGGCATACAGACCTGGTTCGGCGGCATGATGATCTACACCCTGCTGGGCGTGCTGCTGGGCCATCCGCTGGAGGGCGAGAAGATCGCGGGCCTGGGCATCAATGTGGGGCAGCTGGTGTGCTTTCTGGTGTTCTGGGCCATACAGTTCTACTTCGTGGTGCATGGCATAGAGTCCATCCGCAAGCTGGAGACCTGGACCGCGCCACTCAAGATCGTGATCTGCTTCGTGCTGCTGGGCTGGGTCTACCAGAAAGCCGGCGGCTTCGGCCCCATCATGGAGCAGCCTTCGCAGTACGCGCCGGGCGGCCCCAAGGCGGGCCAGTTCATGTCGGTGTTCTGGCCGTCGCTGACCGCCATGGTGGGCTTCTGGGCGACGCTGGCGTTGAATATTCCGGACTTCACGCGGTTCGCCAAATCGCAGAAGGATCAGGTGGTGGGCCAGGCCATCGGCCTGCCCGTGCCCATGGGCCTGCTGGCCATGCTGGCGGTGGTGGTGACATCGGGCACGGTGGTGATCTACGGCAAGGCCCTGTGGGACCCCGTGGATGTTGCCAGCCGCATGACGGGCGCGGCCGTGCTGATCGCGCTCATCGTGCTGCTGATCGACACCGTGAGCGTGAACCTGGCGGCCAACCTGGTGGGGCCGGCCTATGACTTCTCCGCCCTGGCGCCCCGCAGGATCAGCTACCGCGTGGGGGGCTACATGACGGTGGCCATTGCCATCGTGATGATGCCCTGGAAGATTCTGGAGTCCACCGAGGGCTACATCTTCACCTGGCTGATCGGCTACTCGGCCCTGCTGGGGCCGATCGCGGGCATCCTGATGGTGGACTACTTCCTGGTGCGCAAAACGCAGCTGGTGGTGGAAGACCTGTACAGGGAAGAGGGCGCCTACCGCTACTCCAACGGCTGGAACTGGGTGGCCGTGGCGGCCTTCGCCCTGGGCGTGGCGCCCAACCTGCCCGGCTTCCTGCACGCGGCGTTCCCCGCTGCATTCCCGAACGTGGGTGATTTCTTCAAGCATGCCTATGACTACGCATGGTTCATCGGCCTGTTCATTGCCGGCGTGGTCTACCGCATCGGCATGGCAGGCCAGGTGGCCAAGGGCGCGCCCGCTCTGAGCAAGGCATAGGCCGGACCAACCAACAGGAGGCATGACGCTATGGGTCAATCACAGGGTTCGGTATGGGTGCGTGGCGGCACGGTTGTGAATGCAGACCGGCAGGAGAAGGCCGACGTGCTGTGTGTGGATGGGGCGATTGCGGCCGTGGGGCCGGATGTGGCGGCCCTGGTGCCGGCCGGGGCGCAGGTGATCGATGCCTCGGGGCAGTTCGTCATGCCCGGCGGCATCGATCCGCACACCCACATGCAACTGCCCTTCATGGGCACGGTCACGGCCGATGACTTCTACACCGGCACGGCGGCGGCGCTGGCCGGTGGCACCACCAGCATCATCGATTTCGTCATTCCCGATCCGCAGGAGCCGCTGCTGGACGCCTACCGCAAATGGCGCGGCTGGGCCGAGAAGGCTGCGGCCGACTACTCGTTCCACGTGGCCGTCACCTGGTGGAGCGACAGCGTCCATGCCGACATGGGCACGCTGGTGCGCGAGGAGGGCATCAACAGCTTCAAGCACTTCATGGCCTACAAGAACGCCATCATGTGCGACGACGAAACGCTGGTGAACAGCTTCAAGCGCGCGCTGGAGCTGGGCGCCATGCCCACGGTGCATGCCGAGAACGGCGAGCTGGTCTACCTGCTGCAGCAGGAAGTGGCCAAGATGGGCATCACCGGGCCCGAAGGCCACCCTCTGGCCCGCCCGCCCATGGTGGAGGCCGAGGCGGCCAACCGCGCCATCGCCATCGCCGGCGTGCTGGGCGTGCCCATCTACGTGGTGCATGTCAGCTGCACCGAGGCGGCGCAGGCCATTGCCGCCGCCCGTGCACGCGGCCAGCGTGTGTATGGCGAAGTGCTGGCCGGCCATCTGGTGATCGACGAAAGCGTGTACCGCGACCCCGACTTCGCGAAGGCTGCCGCCCATGTGATGAGCCCGCCCTTCCGGGCCAAGGGCCACCAGGAGGCCTTGTGGCAGGGCCTGCAGTCGGGCCAGCTGCACACCACGGCCACCGACCATTGCACCTTCTGCGCTGCGCAGAAAGCCATGGGCAGGGACAACTTCGCCAAGATCCCCAACGGCACCGGCGGCGTGGAAGAGCGCCTGGCCGTGATCTGGGACGCTGGCGTGAACACCGGCCGGCTGACGCCCAGCGAATTCGTGGCCATCACCTCGGCCAACACCGCGCGGCTGTTCAACATCTATCCGCGCAAGGGCCTGGTCGGCGTGGGGGCCGATGCCGATCTGGTCGTCTGGGACCCTGCCGCCACCCATACCCTGTCGGTCAAGACCCAGCATTCCAAGGGCGACTACAACATCTTCGAGGGCCGCACCGTGCAGGGCATGCCCAGCCACACCATCAGCCAGGGCGTGGTGGCCTATGCGCAGGGCGATCTGCGTGCCGAGATGGGCCGTGGCCGCTATATCAAGCGCCCGGCATTCGGCCCCAACTTCGACGCGGTCCAGCGCCGTGCCGCCGCGCTGCAGCCCACGGCCGTGGCGCGCTGAAGCCCGCATGACAAGGAGACAGCAATGGATACAGATACCCAAGTGAAGCAGGACATCGCACAACTGCGCGTCAACGGAAGCCGGCTGTGGGATTCACTCATGGAGCTGGCGCAGATCGGCGCCACGCCCAAGGGCGGCGTCTGCCGCCTGACGCTGACCGACCTGGACCGCCAGGGCCGTGACCTGGTGACCCGCTGGGCGCGCGAGGCAGGCATGACGGTGACCATCGACAAGATCGGCAACGGCTTCATGCGCCGGCCCGGGCGCGACAACAGCCTGCCGCCCATCATGACGGGCAGCCACATCGACACCCAGCCCACGGGCGGCAAGTTCGACGGCAACTACGGCGTGCTGGCGGGGCTGGAGGTGGTGCGCACGCTCAACGACCACGGCATCGAGACCGAAGCGCCCATCGAGGTGGCCTTCTGGACGAACGAGGAAGGCTCGCGCTTCGTGCCGGTGATGATGGGCTCCGGGGTGTTTGCCCGGGCCTTCACGCTGGAGCATGCCTATGCGGCCACCGACTCCGAAGGCAAGACCGTCAGGGACGAACTGGAGCGCATCGGCTATGTGGGCGGCCAGGAGCCCGGCGACCACCCGATCGGTGCCTATTTCGAAGCGCATATCGAGCAGGGCCCGGTGCTGGAGGACCATGCCAAGACCATTGGCGTGGTCACCGGCGTGCTGGGCATCCGCTGGTACGACTGCGTGGTCACGGGCATGGAGGCCCATGCCGGCCCCACGCCCATGGCGCTGCGCAAGGACGCGCTGCAGGCGGCCGCGCAGCTCATGCAGGAAGTGGTGGCCTGCGCCCACCGCCATCCGCCCCACGGGCGCGGCACCGTGGGCATGGTGCAGGTCCATCCCAACAGCCGCAACGTGATCCCGGGGCAGGTCAAATTCAGCATCGATCTGCGCAACGCCACCGATGCCGACTGCGAAGCCATGGACGCCGACATCCGTGCCGTGGCCGCGCGCATCAGCCAGGAGACGGGGCTGCCCATAGCGATCAACCTGGTCTCCAGCTACCCGGCCCAGCCCTTCCATGCCGACTGCGTGGATGCGGTGGCGCGCGCCGCCAAGGCCCTGGGCTACTCGCACATGCCCGTCGTCTCGGGCGCCGGGCATGATGCGGTCTACATGGCGCGGCTGGCACCGGCCGGCATGGTGTTCATCCCCTGCAAGGACGGCATCAGCCACAACGAGATCGAGGACGCCACGCCGGCCGACATCACCGCAGGCTGCAATGTGCTGATGCACGCCATGCTGGAACGCGCCAAAGTGGTGGGGTGATCCAAAAATCTGCTCAACTTGCCCGGAAGCCCTGTTTTGCACTGCTATACTTGCGGCTTCAACAAACGACAGGCGCGTAGCTCAGCTGGTTAGAGCACCACCTTGACATGGTGGGGGTCGTTGGTTCGAGTCCAATCGCGCCTACCAAATATATTGGTAAAAAGCCTCTCGGATAAAGTCCGAGGGGCTTTTTTTCGTCTGGACGATCTTTCTCGTGCAAATCCTGGCCCCCGCCCAGCTCGGAATTTGCATTGTTTTTTTTCGATGGCTTTCCGTGCTGTTTCCGTGACTGTGGCGCAATTGCTTCAATAAGCGCTTGCGTCAAAAAAAAGATCCTGGCAGCGCTGATTTATGGGTGGCATGCTTATTCATGGCAGGGCTGCCACTGATGACCATTTCATGCACAGCCATGGTGCATTGGCCACCTGCCCATGCCCCGCCCATGCCCCGCCCATGCCCCGCCCGTTCCAGGTCGGCAGCTCTCTTCCAGTCACCCTCCAGTTCCCGGGCCTGCATGACTTTCGCCGCGATCTTGCCACCGGCTCTTCCTGGCGCCGCTCTTTGACGCCACGATGTCGATATCACTGATTTCAGTGATATACATGTGGTGAAAATATATTGAAAATCCATTTTCAATAATCAATCGACTTTGCCAGGATTTTCTGCAGGCGTTTCTCTTGCGTTGGCATGCCAATGCTCCCATTGAACCTTCTCTTAATGAGAATGGCTGCATTGACATTAAAGAAAATGTTTGTAACTATCCGGCCGG
Source organism: Delftia sp. UME58 (assembly GCF_014170385.1). Taxonomy (NCBI): domain Bacteria; kingdom Pseudomonadati; phylum Pseudomonadota; class Betaproteobacteria; order Burkholderiales; family Comamonadaceae; genus Delftia; species Delftia sp. UME58. The sequence goes on along the minus strand of NZ_LZZV01000004.1, from coordinate 67,920 downwards.
TCTTTGGGCAGGGCAGGTGAATCGGCGTCGGAGCCACAGCTTTGAAGGGATCGGATCGATGGCGGGTACGGACAGCGGGGCGGAAGCGGGCGGTCTGAGAGCCCGCCTGATGGCGGCGGGAGCCGCCGATGTGCATCTTTCTCGGCGCAATGCTGCGGGGTTCGACGGTCTGGTCGCCTACGTGGTGGGCGGAGAGCGCGATACCCTGCAGGCTGCCCTGGCTGGCGCAGGCGATGCGGTGGTGCGGGTCAGCGCCTTGCCGCTGGATGACATGGGCGCAATCGACGAGGCCGCCCTGGCCGCATTGCCAGTCTGGTCGCCGGGCGCGGTCGACGCCGCGCAGCGGCAATGGGGCAGCGCCCTGGTCGCCCGGCCTGCCGTGCAGCCGGCTTCCCACCTGCACCTGTGCGATCTGCTGCCCGGCCGGCCCTTGCTGGGCGATCCGGCGCCCGCACCTGCGGCGCGGCGCGGCACGGTGCCTTTGCACGAGCGCATTCCTGCCATCCACCATTCGCCTGCGCTGCCGGACGCGGGTGTCGGATATGCGCTGGAGCAGGCGCTGGTGCGAGCGGCTGCGCGTCCCGCAGCGGGCATCGTCCATGTGGCTGCCGATCTTTCCCAGTCCCGCACCAGCTATGCGCAGCTGCTCGACGAGGCCTGCCGTACCCTGGGCGGGCTGCTGGCCCTGGGGCTGAAGGCGGGTGACACCGTCATCGTGGATGCCGGGGACAGTCGCCACCTGCTGCCGGTGTTCTGGGGCTGTGTGCTCGGCGGCCTGGTGCCGGCGCCTCTGGCACTGGGACCGGCGGCGGCCGGGGGGGCCGGCCTGGAGCGGCTGCTCAACTGCTGGGAGGTGGCGGGCAGGGCGCCCGTGGTCGGCTCTGCGGCAGCCCTGGCCGGCTTGCGGCCCCACGCCGCAGCGCTGCAGGGCATGCAACTGCTCGAGGCCCAGGCACTGCAGGCGGGTGCGCCCGCCCAGCCCTCGGCCAGCGCCGGGCCGGCGCAGCCCGCACTGATGCTGCTGACTTCGGGCAGCACCGGCACGCCCAAGGGCGTGGTACTGAGCCGCGGCAATCTGGCCGCCATGATCAGCGGCGTGCAGCAGCAACTGCGCTTCGTGCCCGGCGAGACCGCGCTGAACTGGATGCCGCTGGATCATGTGGGTGGCGTGGTGTTCCTGTGCGTGATGCCTACGGTGCTGGGCCTGGACCAGGTCCAGGTGGATACGGCCACCATTCTCGAGGCTCCCGCGCGCTGGCTGGACCTGGTGGCCGAGCACCGGGTCGCAGCGGTGTGGGCGCCCAACTTTGCATTCGACCTGCTGCTGCGTGCAGCCCGCAGCCAGGCCCCCGGCCATTGGGACCTGTCCTGTTTGCGCATGCTCATCAATGCCGGGGAGCCGGTGTCGGAGCCGGTCCTCGTGGATTTCGAGCGCCGCTTTGCGCAGGACGGGCTCAGGCAGGGCGCCGTCTGGATGTCCTTCGGCATGACCGAGACGGTGTCTGCGTTCTCGCTGCGCCGCTGGACAGCGTCCGGCGAGGCGGTGACCAGCCTGGGCCACCCGATCGCAGGCGGTGCACAGCGCATCGTGGACGATGCAGGCCGCACCCTGATGGAGGGTGAGATCGGGCGGGTCGAACTCAGCGGGCCCTCGGTGTTCTCGGGCTATCACGGCCGGCCCGACCTCACGGCCGAGGCGCTGCGCGATGGCTGGTTCCAGACCGGCGACATGGGGTTCCTGCGTTCGGGCGAGCTGCACATCGTGGGCCGCGTCAAGGAAATGATCATCGTCAACGGTGCCAATTTCTACAGCGCCGAGATCGAGGAGGCCGCTGCGCGCGTGCCCGGCCTGGACCGCCAGGGGCTGGCTGCCATCGGCGTGCGCCCGGCCGGCGCGGCCACCGACCAGTTGGTGCTGTTCTTTCACGCGCCAGGCGCTGGCGAGCCGCAACTGCGCCGTTCGCTCATGCGCGCCTTGCGCATGCGCCTGGGCCAGGACCTGGGATTGGCCGTGGACCATTTCATTGCCGTGCCGCCCGAGCGCCTGCCGCGCACGGGTGCCGGCAAGGTGCAGCGCGTGGAGCTGCGCCGCCTGGTGGAGGCAGGGGCCTTCGATCGCGAAATCAAGGATGCCGCCTGCCTGATCGGCGGTGCAGGCACCGTGCCTGCCTGGTTTGCCCGGCCCGTATGGCGCCCGCGCCAGCACGATGCGTCGCCGGCCATGGCGCCTGCGCAGGCGCATGCGTTGACTGTGGCGCTGTGTGGTGCCGGCGCCCAGGCGCTGGCGCAATTGCAGGCCCTGCAGCCCCGTCACCGCTGGATGGCGCTGGACGATACCGGGTCACCGGCCGATGCCGTGGCCGCGTTGCGCGAGTGGGCGCCTGATGTGCTGGTGCTGGCCGGTGAACAGGCGCTGGCGCCTGGCCTGCTGCAGGCAGCCCGCTGGCTGGCGGCCCCCGGCGGGCATGTGCCGGGCCGGTTGCTGGTCTGCGCAGGTACGGGCCAGGACGAGGGCCAGCGGGCGATGGCGCGCGCGGTCCTGCGCAGTCTGGAGGCCGAGATGCCTGCCTTGCGCTGCCGCCATGTCGCCTGGGGCGACGCCGGTGTCGCTGCCGATGCCGCCGTTCTTGATGCCGCCGGGCTGTGTGCGGAGCTGGGCTGCAGCCAGCGCGAGCCCGAGGTGCTGTGGCATGCCGGCGTGCGGCGGGTGCGGCGCCTGCTGCCCCTGGTTCCCGAGGCTGCAGGGCATCAGGGATTCCAGGAGCAGGGGCTGTACCTGCTGGCCGGTGGGCTGGGGGGCGTGGGCTTTTTGCTGGCCCGGCACCTGCTCGGCCGGTACCGCGCCCGGCTGCTCATCGTCGGCCGTGCCCCTGCTGTGGCGCGCCGGCAGCCGCTGGAACTGCTTTCGCGCAGCGGGGCGCTCCTGTACGTGCAGGCCGATGTCACCGACCCCGCCGCCCTGCAGGCCGCGGTGGTCCAGGCGCAGCAGCACTTCGGACAGACGCTGGCCGGCGTGGTGCAACTGGCGGTCGAGTCGCGCCTGGCCCTGTGTGCGGAGGAAGAAGAGCAATGCTTTGCCCGGGCGCAGCGCGCCAAGGTCGAGGGAACGCGCCATTTGCACGCCCTGATCGCCCACGATCCCCGGGCCCTGTTCCTGGTGGCCGGCTCGGTCATGGGCCTGCTGGGGGGGCGCCGCGTGGCGGCCTATGCGGCGGGGGATGCCTGGCAGATGGCCTTTGTGGAGCGACAGGCGCACAGCGCCGGTGGCGCCCGCTGCCGCTACCTGGGTTTTTCGGCGTGGCGGGACACCGGCCTGAGCCGCCAGGTGTCGAACCCGGCGCTGTTCGCCGCCTCGGGCTATCTGTCGATCGATGAGGCGCAGGGCCTGCAGGCCTTCGAATTGGCGGTGCGCGGCGAGCAGCCTGTCATGACCGTGGGCCTGGACTTCGGCCATCCCCGCCATGCCGCGCTGCGCGAGGGCGCCATCTGCGGTGCCGATGAGCTGGTCTGGGTGCGTGAAGGCGCCGCAGTCGACGCGCGCCGCGCCGGCGAAGAGGAGCAAGTGGATCAAGTGGAGCAAGTGAATGAAGTGGCCGGCAGCGGTGACCCGTCCGCACCGCATCGGTGGCTGCACGATGCCTGTGGCCGGCCGGTGAGCGTGCCGGTGCTGAACGTCGCATCCCTGCCCACCGATGCCCGGGGGGCGCTGGACCGCGCGGCCCTTTTGCGCCTGGCTGCGGGCATGGCATCCAGCGCAGCGCCACGCAATGCGTTCGAGCGCTACATGGTGCGCCTGTGGTGCAAGGCGCTGGGCCTGGCCGACTGCGGTGTGGACGACGACTTCTTCTCGCTGGGCGGCAATTCGCTGGGGGCGGCGCAGATCGCGGCGCGCACGCGGGAGCTGTTTCGCGTCGATATATCGATGGCCGAGCTGTTGCGCCACCCCTGCATGGCAGATTTTTGCCAGCGCGTGATTGCGCTGGAATCCCGCCCGGGAATCACGCTGGCCATTGCGGGCCGGCTGTTCGAGATCGAAAGCATGACCCCTGATCAAAAGGCGGCCGCCCACGGCGCTGCAGCAACCAAGGCGCTGCCATGAGCACGGGCGGTTTTTCCGACGACGATCTGCTGGCGGCCCTGCTGGCCGAGGATGGGTTCGAGCTGCCAGACACGCAGGCGCCAGGCGCCGCGCCGCGTGCCGCAGATGCGCCCGTGACCGCGCTGTCGGCGCAGCAGCGGCTATGGATGATGGAGCGCATTCATGGGGCTCGCGGCGAGTTCAACCTTGGCCTTGCCGTGCGCTTTGGTGGCGCGGCGCCCGATGTGGCCGCGCTGCAGGCCGCACTGACCGCCCTGGCGCAGCGCCATGAAAGCCTGCGTGCGCGCTTCGAGGATGCCGATGGCGAAGCGGCGCGCCTGGTCTTCGATGCGCTGGATGCATTGCCGCTGGCAGTGCACGATGTCGGCCCGGCATCGATGCCGCAGGCGCTGCAGGACGCGGCGGCCCGGCCTTTCTCGCTGGAGCGGGGCAGCCTCTTCCGGGCCGATCTGTTGCGCGCCCCCGGCGAGCAGGTGCTGCTGCTGGGTTTTCACCACGCCATCATCGACCTGTGGTCGGCCTCGCTGGTGCTGCGCGAGCTGGCCGCTCTCTACGCCGCGCAGCTGGGCGGGGCGGCCGCAGACCTGCCGCAGCCGCAGCGCTTTGGCGACTACGTCGCCTGGCTGGGCGACAGCGCCCGGCAGCAGGCCGTGCCGGCCCTGACAGCGTACTGGCGCAACAGGCTTGCAGGCCTGCCGCCGCTGCTGGAGCTGCCCTTTGCCGGGCCGCGCGAGGCGGGCCAGGACCGGTGCGGCCGTATCGCGGTGGTGCTTGCGCCCGCGCTGGCGGCGGACCTGGGAAGATTCGCCGCCGCCTGTGGCACCACGCCTTTCACCGTGGTGCTGGCCGCCTTCAATGCCGTCCTGGCGCGCTTCACCGGCCAGGACGATCTGGCCGTGGGCGTGCCCGTGTCCAACCGCCACCGACCCCACACCGGCGGCACCGTGGGCTTCCTGGTGGAGACCCTGGTGCTGCGCACCGACCTGCGCGCAGACCCCGGTTTTGCAGCCCTGGTGGAGCGCGTGCGCGAAGCCTGCCTTGAGGATTTTGCCCACCAGGACCTGCCGCTGCAGGCCGTGGTGCAGGCGGTCAACCCGCCGCGCCTGCCGGGGGTGCAGCCGCTGTACCAGGCCATGCTTGTCTTCCAGGCCCTGCCTGCGCTGCGCGAGGCGGCCGGCGATGTCCTGCTGACGGGACAGGCCGTTCCCCTGCCTGTGGCACGGGCCGATCTCACGCTGGAGCTGGACCAGGGGCGCGACGATGGCGCCATTGCGGGCTGGCTGGAGTACCGCGAGGGCCTGGTGGATGAGCAGGTGGCTCAGGCCATCGCCATCGCATTGCCGGTGCTGCTGCAAGCGGCGCTGGCCCAGCCCTCGCTGCCGCTGTCCGTGCTGCCGCTGCAGCGGCCGGCCGACGCACGGCGCGGCCTGGACGCACTGCATCCGGCGCCGCTGGGCGAGCGCATCGAGAGCGCAGGCAGCCTGGCGGCGATGTTCGAGCGGCGCGCGCGCCAGTCGCCCGCCGCGACTGCGCTGATAGATGCGGGCCGCGCAGTCAGCTACCAGGAACTGGACCGGCGCTCGGCGACCCTGGCGGCGCACCTTGTCGCGCAGCTTGGCGCATCGATGGCCACGGGGGCCGGGGCAGGGGGGGCTGCAGCCGGCATTCCCGTGGCCGTGTGTCTGCCGCGCGGTGCCGACCTGGCCGTGGCCCTGCTGGCCGTGCTGCGCGCCGGCGCGGCCTTTGTGCCCATGGACCCGGACCATCCTGCGCAGCGCCTGGCCTATATGCTGGCCGACAGCGGTGCATCGGTGCTGCTGGCACAGGGCCGGCCCGCATGGCTGCCGGCCGCAGGCGCTCCCCTGCTCATCGATCCCGGCATGCCGTTGCCGGAGGCCCAGGCGCCTGCGCTGTGCATCGGCCCCGATACCCTGGCCTACGTGCTCTACACCTCGGGCTCCACGGGCGAGCCCAAGGCTGTCATGGGGCTGCACCGCGGCGCCGTGAATCGCCTGCTGTGGATGTGGGATGCCTATCCCTTTGTCGCGGGCGAAGTGTGCTGCCAGAAGACCACGCCGGCCTTCGTCGATTTCATCTGGGAGTTCTTCGGCCCCCTGCTGGCGGGCGTGCCCAGCGTGGTGCTGGCGCATGCCGATGTGGTGGACCCGCATGCCTTTGCCGGCGCACTGGCGCGCCATGGGGTGACCCGGCTGGTGGTGGTTCCCTCGCTGCTCAAGGCCCTGCTGGAGCCGGCCGCTGATACGGCAGGCCTGCTGCCCGCGCTGCGGCACTGTACGGTCAGCGGCGAGGCGCTTTCCAGCGACCTGGCCGGCCGCTTTCTTGCGGCCCTGCCGGGCTGCCGCCTGCTCAACCTCTATGGCTCCTCTGAAATCTCGGCCGACTCGACCTTCCAGGAGGTGACACAGGCCGGTGGCCATCTCGTTCCCATAGGCCGGCCCATTCCGGGCCACCGCATTGCGGTCTGCGACGCCGCTGGCCAGGCGCTGCCCGTGGGGGTGGCAGGGGAGATCGTGGTGGGCGGCGATGGCCTGGCGCTCGGCTACCTGGGCCGCGAGCGGGAGACCCGGCAGCGCTTCCAGCCCACTGCGGCCCTGGACGGCGCCCGGGGCTTTCGCACCGGCGACCTGGGCCGCTGGCGGCCCGATGGCGGTCTTGACTGCCTGGGGCGGCTGGATCGGCAGATGAAAATCCGTGGCGTTCGCGTAGACCCTGCGGAGGTGCGCGCGGCCCTGTTGCTTCACCCCGGCGTGGCCGACGCGGCCGCCGCCGGATGGGTGGGCACCGACGGCGAGACCGTCCTGGCCGCCTGGGTGGTACACCTGCCGGGGCATGCGCCCGCGGCCTCCGCACTGCATGCCTGGTTGCACGATCGCCTTCCCCGTGCAGCGCTGCCCAGTGCCTATGTGCGTCTGGCGCAGCTGCCGCTCAATCCGAACGGCAAGGTCGATGTGCGCGCCTTGCCGGCCCCGGGTCCCGACGACCTGCCGGCGAGCGGCGAGGGCAACGCGCCCCGCCTGCCGCTGACGTCCGCACAGGCGCGCCTGGCCGATGTCTGGGAGCGCGTGATCGGCTCCCGTCCCGGCAGCGCCGACGCGGATTTCTTCATGATGGGCGGGCATTCGCTCAATGCGGCCCGGCTGGCCCAGGCCGTCCGCCAGGAATGGGGCGTGCCGCTGGACGCGGCGGCCGTGTTCGAGGTGCCGACGCTGGCCGCCATGGCGACGCGCATCGGCCAGGCTGCGCCCGGCGCGGGCCTGCCGGCCATCGGCCGGGGGGCGGCGCATCCGGGGCGCGAGGCTCGCGCCTCCTCCAACCAGGAACGCCTGTGGCTGATCGAGCAGCATGAGGCCCAGCGCGGCGCCTACAACCAGGTGGTGTGCTACCGCACTGGCGCCGGGCTGGATGCCGGAAGGCTGGAGCAGGCACTGCGCGCCGTGGTGCTGCGCCACGAGGCCTTGCGCACCCGCCTGGTGCTGCGCGATGGCCTGCTGTGGCAGCAGGTGGGGGAGGCCGGTGATTTCTCGCTGGGTCGGCGGGATCTCTCGGGCCCCGGTGCCGAAGCGGCGCTGGAGCGCTTTCTGGACGACGAAGTGGCGCGGCCGACTGCGCTGGACCACGCGCTGCCCTGTTCGGCCACGCTGGTCACCCTGGGCATGCACGACCACGCGCTGGTGATTTCCATGCACCACACGGCGGTGGACGGCCAGTCCTGCGAAATATTCATGCGGGAGCTGGCGCATGCGCTGCAGGGCGGTGATCTGTCGGCGCTGCCGCAGCCCCTGCAATGCATCGATGTGTCCGAGTGGCAGCGCGCCTGCGGCGACGAGGGCCTGTGGGCACCGCAGCTCGAACACTGGCGGCGCGCACTGGCCGCCGCCCCCGCCGTGCTGGGACTGCAGCCCGAGCGCATGCCGCAGCGGCGCAGCTACCGCAATGCCCGGGCCGCACTCTGCCTGCCGCCGGCGAGCATGCAGCGGGTCACGGCAGCGGCGCGGCAAGCGCGCACCACGCCCTTTGCGTTGCTGCTGGCCGTATGGGCTGCCACCCTGGCACGCTTTGGCGGTGATGCCGAAGTCATGGTTGCAACCCCCGTTTCCGCGCGCGAACGCGAGGGCATGGACAGCGCGGTCGGCTTCTTCAGCAACACCGTCGTCCTGCGCGTGGGCGTCAGCGGCAGTACCGGCCTGGATGTGCTGGCCCGCACCGTGCGCGACCAGCTGGCCGAGGCGCTGCGCCACCAGGATGTGCCCTTCGCCCAGGTGGTGGAGGCCTCGGGCGTGCCCCGCGCCGCGCAGCGCCCCGCGCTGGCACAGGCGATGTTCGTGCTCTCCCGGGGGCAGGACTGGGATCTGGTGTTCGACGGGCAGCGCGTCCCGCCCCGTATCCAGGCCGCACCGGTGTCGCGCTGCGACCTGTCGCTGGCCTTGCTGGCAAGGCAGGGCGAAGACGACCTCGTGCTCGGCGGTCATATCGAATATGCGGCCGATCTCTTCGGCCCCGCGCTGGCGGCGCGGCTGGCTTCGGCTTTTTCGGCCCTGCTGGAGGCCGCCTTGCAGCAGCCTGCCGCGCCGCTGGACGGCCATCCGCTGTGCGATGCGCATGAACAGGCCCTGCTGGACAGGCTGGCCTGCGCTGCGGCGCCGCCGCAACGGTTGAACCCGCCGCACCGGGGTCCGCAGCGGCTCGATGCGCTGCTGCGCCGCGCCGCCGCGCAGCATCCCGGCCTGCCAGCCGTGGCCAGCATGGCGGGCGCGCCGCAGGCGATGGACTATGGGCAGCTGTCGCGCCTGGCCTCGGCCTATGCACGCTGGTTGCGCAGCAAGGGGGTGCAGGCAGGCGACTGCGTGGCGCTGGTCGCGCAGCGCTCGCCCGCGCTCATCGTGGCGCTGGCCGGGTTGTGGGAGGCGGGGGCCACCGTGGTTCCCGTGGACCCTGCCTATCCCGGCGCGCGCATCGCTGCCATGCTGGAGGATGCCTGCGCCACGGCCGTGGTGGCCGAGGCGCCCGTCGCGGGCTGCAGCCTGCCCCTGTGGCCCCTGCCCATGTCACTGTCCTTTCCCGTGGCAGGCGAGCCAGGCTCAGGCGTTGACTTGGTCGAGGGCCAGGACCAGGGCGCCCCTGGCGCCAGCGCCGCGCCGGCAGGCCATGGCGACGAAGCCCTGGCCTGCATCATCTTCACCTCGGGCTCCACGGGCCGGCCCAAGGGCGTGCGCGTCACGCATGCCGCACTGTGCCGGCTGGCCGAGGCGGCGGGCACGGCCTTCGGCATCGGGCCCGGCAGCCGCGTGCTGCAGATGGCGGCCTTCGGCTTCGACGTGGCCATGTCCGATATCGCCTTCGCCCTGTCGGCCGGTGCCTGCCTGTGCCTGGCCTCGCGCGATCAACTCCTGCCTGGCGCCCCGCTGGTCGGCACGCTGCAGGCCATGGCCGTCACCCACCTGCAGATCCCGGCCTCGCTGCTGGTGGCCACGCCGGTGGCGGACCTGCCGTGCCTGCAGACCCTGGTCGTCGGCGGGGAACGCTGTCCCGATGCCGTGGCCGATGCATGGTCGCGCGGGCGCAGCCTTTTCGTGGCCTACGGCCCGACCGAGGCTACCGTGACAGCCACCGCCGCGCGCCATCTGCCGGGCCAGTCGCCGGGCATAGGCCGCCCGCTGGGCGATGCGCGCCTGTACGTGGTGGACGACAAGGGACGGCGGGTTCCCGTGGGGGTGGCCGGGGAGATCTGGATCGGCGGCCCGAATGTCAGTCCCGGCTATGTCGCCAGCGGCATGGGCGACGGACGTTTCGGCCCCGATCCTTTTGACGGCTCGGGGGGCGCACGCCTGTACCGCAGCGGTGACCGGGGCCGGTGGCGTGAAGACGGAACCCTGGAATTCCTCGGGCGCATGGACCGCCAGATCAAGCTGCGCGGCTTTCGCATCGAGCCTGGCGAGATCGAGGCCGCCCTGCTGGAGCAGCCCGGCGTGGCCCAGGCCTTTGCCATGCCCTGGACCGATGCACAGGGCCAGCAGCGCCTGGCCGCCTGGGTGGCCGGTGGCCAGGATCTGGACGCGGCAGCCTTGCGCGCGCGGCTGCGCGGCACGCTGGCCCCGCACATGGTGCCGGCCGTGGTGGTGCGCGTGGATGCGATGCCGCTGACTGCGCATGGAAAGATCGACAGCAGGGCGTTGCCGCAACCGCAGTTCGATGGCGGGCCGGACGGCGGCAGCCGGACCCCCTTGCCGGCGCCGATGCCCGCGGCCACGCAGGCACGCGTGGCCGCGCTGTGGAGCGAGGTGCTCGGCCGTGCCGGCATCGATGCGGATGCCAACTTCTTCGACGTGGGTGGCCACTCGCTGCTGCTGGTGGCGCTGCACGACAGGCTGGGATCGGACCTGGGTGTATCCGTGCCCATCAGCGAGCTGTTTCGCTTCACGACCATCCGCAGCCAGGCTGCGTATCTGGACGCGCTCCGGTCCCCGCACGCTGGTGCAGCGCCGGTGGCCCAGCGGGTGCCGCAGCCTGCGGGCGAACAGGATGTGGCCGTCATCGGCATGGCCTGCCGCTATCCCGGTGCGCCTGATCTCGATGCCTATTGGCGCCTGCTGCTCGAAGGCCGCGAGGGCATCGACCATGGTGGCGCGCAAGACGCTCCGCTTCCGGGCTTCGTGGGCTCGACCGGGCACATCGGCGATGCGGACTGCTTTGATGCGGCCTTCTTCGGCGTGGGTCCGCGCGATGCCCTGACCTTCGACCCGCAGCACCGCGTGGCGCTGGAGTGCGCCTGGCACACGCTGGAGCATGCGGGCTACACGCCCGAAGCCCATGGCGGGCGCATCGGCGTCTTCCTGGGCGTGGGCACCAACACCTATCTGCGCGTGCTGTATCCGGGCGGCGAACTGCCGGCCGGCGCCGACACCTACCACGCGCTGTCATGCAATGACAAGGACTTTGCCGCCAGCCGCATCGCCTATCACCTGAACCTCAAGGGCCCGGCCATGGCCGTGCAGACGGCCTGCTCCTCGTCCCTGGTCGCGGTGGACATGGCCTGCCGTGCCCTCCGCGAGGGCAGTGCCGAGATGGCCCTGGCCGGGGGGGTGTCCATCCAGTTCCCGCAGCGCGACGGCTACGTCCACCAGCCCGGCATGATCCTGTCGCCCGATGGACGCTGCCGCCCCTTCTCGGCCGACGCGGGCGGCACCGTGCCGGGAGGCGGCGTGGGCATGGTGCTGCTGAAATCGCTGTCCCGCGCCCTGGCCGATGGCGACAACGTGCTCGCCGTGGTGCGCGGCAGCGCCGTCAACAATGACGGCTCCGCCAAGGTCGGCTACACCGCGCCCGGCGCCGACGGGCAGGCCGCGGTGATTGCCGCCGCGCTGGCAGCGGCGCGCCTGGCTCCGGCCGACATCGACTACATCGAGGCCCATGGCACGGGCACGGCACTGGGCGACCCGGTGGAGATCGCGGCCCTGGGCCGTGTTTTCGGCAACACAGCCGGTGGCGCGGGCGCGCAGGACACGGCGGCCCGCAGCCGTCCCCTGGCGCTGGGCTCCGTCAAGAGCAACATCGGCCATGCCGATACGGCTGCAGGCATTGCAGGCTTCATCAAGGCCGTGCTGGCCGTGCACCATGGCGTGCTCCCGGCCAGCCTGCATTTTTCGGCCCCCAATCCGCATGCGGACTTTGCCTCCGTCCCCATCGAGGTGGTCTCCCGGCAGCGGCCGTGGACGCATGACGGCACGCGCCGCGCAGGCATCAGTGCCTTCGGCATCGGCGGCACGAATGCGCATGTGGTGATCGAGCAGGCGGCGGCGCACGCGCCCCATGGGTCCAGCACGGGCGCGCTGCCGCAGGCCTGGGTGCTGCCGCTGTCGGCGCGCACGCCGGCCGCGCTGCAGGCAGGCCTGCTGGCCCTGGCAGGGATGCTGGACAAGGCGCCAGAGACTTCGCTGGCCGACCTCTCGTTCACGCTGCACCAGGGCCGGGTCGCATTTGCCTGGCGCGCGGCCGTGGTGGCGCACGGCACGGCCCAGGCGGCGGCGCTGCTGCGCCGTGCCGCGCCCTGTCAGGTGTCCCAGGTGTCTCAGGGCGACCGGCCTGCGCAGGCCTGGCTGTTTCCTGGCCAGGGCAGCCAGTATCCCGGCATGGGACGCGCGCTGTACGAGCAGGACGCCGACTACCGCAGCGTCTTCGATCGTTGTGCCGATGGGCTGGCTCCCCACCTGGGGCAGGATCTGCGCGGCATTCTGTACGGCCCGGTCGGCGTGGCCGTCGATGCCCAGGCACTGCGCCAGACCGAGCTGGCGCAGCCCGCGCTGTTCGCCGTGTCCTATGCCATGGCCAGCGCCGCGCTGGCCCGCGGCCTGGAGCCGGCGGCCTTGCTGGGGCACAGCCTGGGCGAGTACGTGGCAGCCTGCCTGGCCGGGGTCTTCTCGCTGGACGACGCCCTCGCCCTGGTGGCCGCGCGCGGCCGCATGATGCAGGCGCTGCCGCACGGTGCCATGCTGGCCGCGCCGCTCACCCAGGCTCAGGCGCGCGAACTGCTGGCCAGCCCGGCCCATGCCGGCATCGACCTGGCCGCCATCAACGCGCCGCAGCAGTGCGTGTTCGCCGGGCCGGTGCCGGCCATAGACCGGCTGCAGGCGGCGCTGGCGGATGCGGGCCAGGCCGCCATGCGGCTGGACACCTCGCATGCCTTCCACTCCGTATCGATGGAGGGCATGCAGCGCGCGTTCACCGACTTGTTCGATGGCATGGTGCTGCACCCTCCGCAGCGACGCTTCCTGTCCAATCTCACGGGTACCTGGATCACGGACGCCGAGGCCACGGACCCGGCGTATTGGGCGTGCCACCTGCGTGCGCCAGTGCGCTTTGCCGACGGCCTGAAGACCCTGCGCGCCGAGGGCATCGGTGTGCTGGCCGAATTCGGCCCGGGCAGGGTGCTGGGCAAGCTCGCTGGCGCCAATGGATGGGCTGCAGATGCGCTGGCGCCCTCGGCGCTGCAGCGCAGCGAGGGGTCCGCCGCCGAGCCTGCGCTGGATGCGCTGCATGCGCGGCTGTGGTGCCTGGGCGCTGCCTCGCGTCCGGGGCGCCTGCTGCCCGCAGCCGGCCGGCGCATTCCCCTGCCCGGATATGCCTTCGAACGCATCCGGCACTGGCCTGCCGAAGTGGCAGGCAAGCCGCATGCGCCAGCAGCCCCTTCGCTTTCCGCTGTTTCACCGGCCTCGCCTTTCCTGGGCGATGTCCGGGCCGCTCCGCCGAAGCTGCCCGACATGGCCGACTGGTTCCATGTGCCGGGCTGGCGCCGCGAGCCAGCTGCACAGGCCGCTGGCATTGCGGCACCCGCCACAGCCTCGCTGCGCTGGATGGTGGTGGGCGTACACCTGCCGGCCGGCGCCGCGCTGGCGCAGGCCCTGAGCGTGGCCGGCCAGCAGGTGCTTGCCGTCCGCGCCGGCCAGGCGTTTGCGCAGGCGGCGCCCGGCCATTTCACGATCGGTGCTGGAGATCACCAGGATTTCCGGCGTCTTCTGGATGCCTTGCCCGAGCATGCACGGCCGCAGCGCATCGTGCACCTGGAGGCCACACGCGGCGGCGCGCCGGACGATCTGTTGCGGCGCGGCTTCTTCGGCGTCCTGGGGCTGGCACGCGCCCTGGGCAGCGCGGTGCCGACCTGGCCGGTGCGGCTGGACATCGTGACCACCGGCGCAGCCGATGTGGACGGCGACGAGGCCCTGGCCGCGGGCGCGGCAACGCTGCTCGGCGCCGTCAAGGTGTTGCCGCTGGAGTATCCGAACCTCGATTGCCGCCTCATCGATGTCCGTGACCTGGACGGCCCGGGCGCAGGCGAGGCGCTCCAGGCGCTGGCTGCCGAGCTGCTGCGCACCGATCCGCTGGAGCAGGCCCCGCAGCAGCCCGTGGTCGCCCTCAGGCGCGGGCGGCGCTGGGTGCCGCAGTTCACGGCGCAGCGCCTGCCCGAGCCGCAGGCCGGCCAGGCGCGCTTCAGGCCTGCAGGCGTCTATGTGCTGACGGGCGGATTCGGCGGCATGGGCTCGGCGCTGGCGCGCGAGTTGGCCGGCAGTGGCGCGCATCTGGTGCTGCTGGGCCGGCATGTCGATGCATCCTTGGTCGCGCAGTTGCAATCGCGCGGCGCCCAGGTGCTGGCGCTGGCCTGCGATGTGTCGGACGCCAGAGCGCTGGGCGATGCCCTGGCCCGGGCCCGCAGCCGGTTTGGCCGCGTGGACGGCGTGCTGCATGCGGCCGGGGTGGCGGACCAGGGCGGGGTGGTGCACAACCGCGACGACGCCAGCATCGCCACGGCCATGGCAGCTAAGGTCCAGGGCGCCCTGGCGCTGGATGCGGCCCTGGCCGGACACGAGCCCGACTTCGTCGTGCTGTTCTCCTCGCTGGGCACGGTGGTGCCGGGCAGCAAGTTCGGCCAGATCGGCTATGCCGCCGCCAACGAGTTCCTGGCGCTGTTCGCCGCCGAGCGCACGGCGCGCCGTGGCGGATTCACGCAGGCCATCGACTGGGACGACTGGACCGAAGTGGGCATGACCGTCATGGCCCGCCAGCGCTGGGGCCTGCCCGCGCTGGCCGCCAGCGAGGGACTGACGCCCGCCGAAGGCGTGGCCGTGCTGCGGCGTGCCCTGGCCTCGCCCCATCCCCGCGTATCGGTTTGCGTGCGCGACCTGCCCTCCCTGCTGCGCCTGGCCGGGAGCGTCTGGACGGACGCGGCTGCGGCGCCCGCAGGCCTGCCCGCCAGCGGCGAGCCTGCACAGCCCCCGGAGCAGGGCGGCGAAGGCCCGGACACGCGGCAACGGCTGGCCGCAGTCTGGCGCGAGGTTCTGGGCGTGGCCGAGATCGGTGCGCAATCCCACTTCTTCGAACTGGGCGGCCATTCCCTGATTGCCATGCGCGTGCTGGCCTATGTGCGTGAGTACTTCGGCGTGGAGCTGGGCATCGCGGCGGTGTTCGAGCATCCGGTGCTCGGCGACTTGGCGGACTTTGTTGACGCGTGCCGGCCCATGGGCGGTACCGTGGAGGAATTCACCTTATGAAGAGTGCGAGCGACAGGGCAAGCGATCTGCTGGCCCGCCTGGCGCAGCTGGGCGTGACCGTGCAAGGCGAGGGCGGCGATCTGAAAGTGCGCGGCCCGGCAGGTGCCATTGACGGGCAGATGCGCGATGAGCTGCGCGCGCTCAAGCCGCAGCTGCTGGCCCTGCTGTCACGCAGCGGGCCCGCGCCGGTGGCCGCAGGAGCGGCTGCAGAGGTGGACCCCGACCGCGTGCCGCTGTCCTTCAACCAGCGCCGGCTCTGGTTCCTGGACCGGCTGGAGGGCGGTGGCAGCGCCTTCATCATGGCCGCCTGTTTCGAGCTCGACGGCCCTTTGGACCTTGAGGCCCTGCAGCAGGCGCTGACGGTGCTGGTGGAGCGCCACGAGCTGCTGCGCAGCGTCATCGTGGACGAGGCCGCCGAGCCGGTGCTGCGCATCGGCGCTGCCACGGCCGTGCGCCTTCAGCCAGAGGCCGTGGACGATGCCTCACCCCGGGGCCTGGCCGAGCTGATGGCGCAGCAGGCGCGCCAGCCCTTCGATCTGACGCAGGCGCCCCCCTTGCGGCTGCGCCTGTTCGCACTGGAGCCGCAGCGCCACGTGCTGGCCCTGTCGCTGCACCACATTGCCGGGGATTTCTGGTCCATGGGGCTGCTGCTGGCCGAACTCGGCCAGCTGTATGGCGCGGCCTGCCGGGGCCTGCCGTCGCCGCTGCAACCGCTGCCCCTGCGCTACCCCGACTACTCGGCCTGGCAGCGCGCCATGCTGGACGAGGCGCGGCTGGCGCCGCAACTGGCCTTCTGGCAGGCGCAACTGCAGGGCGCACCCACCCAGCTGGCGATGCCGCTGGACAGGCCCCGGCCCGCAGAGCGCGGCGCCAGTGGCGCCCACCATCACTTTCGCATCTCGCCGGAGGGCACCCAGGCGCTGCAGGAGGCGTCAGCACGCGCAGGCGTCACGCCCTTCATGGCGCTGCTGGCCGCCTATGCCGCCGTGCTGGGGCGCTGGACCGGCCAGGACGAGATCGTCATCGGCTGCCCGGTGGCCCACCGGGACACGCCGCAGACGCAGGGACTGGTCGGTTTCTTCATCGACACGCTGCCGCTGCGCATCGACCTGCGCGACGACCCCCGACCGGCCGAGCTGCTGCAGCGCGTTCGCCGCACCTGCCTGCAGGCATTCGAGCACCAGGACCTGCCGTTCGAGCGCATCGTGCAGGCCGTGCGGCCCGAGCGGGCGCTCAACCGCGCGCCCCTGTTCCAGACCATGTTCGTGCAGCAGACCGCTGGTGCAGCCGTGCTGGCGATGCAGGGGCTGGCCGTGCGGCCGCTGCCCGTGCCAGCGGCGGCACCCGAGCTGGACCTGAACCTGTCGGCGCGCCTGGACGGCGAAGCCTTCGCCTGCGACATGGAGTACGACGCCGACCTGTTCGACCCGGCCACCGTGGCTGCGCTGTGCGCGCAGTTTGCGCATGTGGCGGGGCAGTGGGCGTGCGGCCTTGCACTGTCCCGGCTGGCACTGGCCCCGCAGGCCTGCGCCGTGGCGCCCGCACCGGCCATGGCCGAGGGCGTTGCGCCGGCATCCGTACCCGCGCTGATAGCCCGCGCTGCCGATCGCTGGCCGCAGCGCATGGCCGTGCAGGCGGATGGCGCGGCACTTTCGCTGCGCGAGCTTGTGTGCCAGGCCGACGCACTGGCCGGGCGACTGCGCGGCGCGGGTGCCAGGCCCGGCGACCTGATCGGCCTGGGCCTGGGCAACTGCCTGGCCCTGCCGGTGGCCATGCTGGCGGCCTGGCGCTGTGGCTGTGCCTATGCCGTACTCAGCCTGGCGAGGCCGCTGGCACAGCGCGCGACCATGATGGAGGCGGCCGGCGTGCGCCTGGTCATTACCGCGTCTGCGGCGGAGCAGTGGCCTTCGCATACGGTGCTGGTGGCGCCGGACCTGGTGGCAGAGCCTGCCGGCAGCGCCGCGCAGCAGCCCTGGCTCGCAGACCCCGCGCAACGGGCCTATGTCTGCTTCACCTCGGGATCGACCGGCGCCCCGAAGGGCGTGGTCGTGAGCCATGCCAACCTGGCCCACCATGCGGCGGCGGTGGCGCGTGAGTTCGGCCTGTGCGAGACCGATCGCGTGCTGCAGTTCGCGGCCCCCGATTTCGATGTGGCTGCCGAGGAGATCTTTCCCACGCTGGCCTGCGGTGCCTGCGTGGTGCTGCGGGCACAGAACAGTCTTGACAGCCTGGAGGCTTTCCAGGCCCAGGTGGCAGGCGCGCGGCTGACCGTGCTCAATCTGCCGTCCGCGTTCTGGCACGAGTGGGTGGGCATGCTGCAGGCGTCGGGCACGGCTGTTCCGCCCGACCTGCGGTTGGTGGTCACGGGCAGCGACCGCGTTTTCGTGCGCAGCTTGCGCCAGTGGCAGGCGCTGTGCCGCCATCCTGTGGCCCTGCTCAGCGGCTATGGCCCGACGGAGGCCACCATTTCGGCCGCGTTCTTCGACCCCGCGCACGACGTGCTGCCGCTGGGGGCCGAGATCCTGCCGCTGGGCCATGCGCTGCAGGGCGTGCAACTGGCCGTGGTGGACGGCGCCGGGCAGGCCTTGCCTGCCGGGGCCATCGGCGAAATCGTCATCGGCGGCGGTGGTGTGGCGCAGGGGTATCTGCAACAGGACGAGGCCACACAGGCCGCGTTTCGCGCCTGCGCCGCACTGGGCGGGGCGCGCGCCTATTGGAGCGGCGACCTGGCGAGGCGGCGTGCCGACGGTGCGCTGGAGTTCCTGGGCCGGCGCGATGCGCAGGTGAAGATCCGGGGATTTCGCATCGAGCCCGCCGAGGTGGAGGCCGCCCTCATGGCCCATCCCTGCGTGCGCGAGGCTGCCGTGGTGCTGGCGCACGATGGCGCAGGCCAGCCGGTGATGCTCGCGGTGGTTGCGGGACAGGCCGATGCGGCGGCGCTGCGCAGCTGGCTGTCCGAGCGGCTTGCGCCCTACATGGTGCCTGGCGTGTGCCGCGTGCTGGAGAGCCTGCCCCATACGGCTTCGGGCAAGATCGACCGGCGCGCGCTGGCGGGGCTGGCCCTCCAGTCGCCGCCGCAGCTGCCTGTGGGGGACGGCACGGCCCAGCCTTGCAGCCCGCTGGAAGCGACCCTGGCCAGGCTCTTTGCCGAGGTGATGAACCTTGCGCAGGTGGGCGTCACCGACAACGTCTTCGACCTGGGTGTGGACTCCATCCGCTGCCTGCAGATCGTCTCGCGTGCGCGCCGCCAGGGCCTGGACCTGGTGGTGCGCGACATCTTCCGCGCCCAGACCGTGCGTGCCCTGGCCGGGGAGATCGCCCTGCGGTCGCGGGCCGCGCCGACGGTACCGGTGGCGGAGGCCGGGGCACCGTTGTCACCGACCCCCATCCAGGCCTGGTTCCTGGAGCATGCAGGGGCAGGGGCCGCTCACTACAACCAGGCGGCCGTGCTGCGCGTGCCCCCGCAGTTGCCGGCCGAAACGCTGGAGCGGGCGCTGGCGGGCGTGGTGGCATGCCACGAGATGCTGCGCCTGCGGGTGGACGCGCAAGGCGGGCTGGATATTGCCCCCATGGCGCCCGGGCCTGTGCTGGACGTGGTCTGCCTGGAGGGCCTGGCGCCGGCAGAGGCACAGCAGCGCCGGGCCGAAGCCTTTGCCGCGGCCCAGCGCGCCATGGACCCGGCGTCCGGCCGCATGGTGCGTGGCGTGCTGCTGCCCGGCACGGGCCGGCTGATGCTGGCCATTCACCACCTGGCGGTGGATGCCTACTCCTGGTCGGTACTGCTGGAGGACCTGGCCCTGGCCTGCGCACAGGTGTCGCGCGGCGAGCCCGTGCGACTGCCCGCGCCCACCAGTTCCTATGCGCGCTGGGCGCACCGGCTGGGCGAACTGGCCGCCGGGCCCGAGGCGGCTGCGCAGGCGCAGGCGTTGCAACAGGCGTTCAGCCAGGTGGGCGCGACCGTGTTGCCTCGCCAGACGCCAGCCGGTTGCGTGGGCCAGGCCCAGACCCTGGCCTTCGAACTGGACGAGGAGACGACGCAGGCCCTGGTCCACGAGGTGCCGCGTGCCTTTGCCGCCCGCGTGGACGAGGCTTTGCTCGCCGCCCTGGTTCTGGGAGGCGTGCGGCTGGGGGTGGACGGACCCTGGCGGCTGGATCTGGAGCGCAACGGACGCGCCGACCTCTTCGAGGAGCTGGACCTGTCTCGCACCGTCGGTTGGTTCACGGCGCTGCAGCGCGTGGGCATCGAGCCAGCCCACGGCGCCGCCGATGCCGCGGCGGTGGTGGCACAGGTTGCCGCTCAGGTGCGCGGCGCCGCATGGCAGGGACTGGCGCTGGGGCTGCTGCGCTACCGCTCGCCCGACGGCGCCGTGCGCGCCGGTCTGGCCGCGCTGCCTGAACCGGAACTGCTGCTGAACTACCTGGGCCGCATGGATGGCGCCCCTGCCGGGGACGAGACCATCGCCCCGGTGGATGAGGCGGCGGGCCCTGCGCAGGCCCCCGGCCTGGCGCGCAGCCATGTGATCGAACTCAATGCGGGGCTCTGGAATGGCCGGCTGCGCGGGGAGCTGAGCTTTCCGGCAGGGGAGCCGAACCGCGAGCGCATCGCCCACTGGCTGGACGAGGTGAAGGCCGTGCTGGCCGAGATCGCCAGTGCCGCGCGTGAGGGCCGTGGAGCATGTGCTGCCCCGGCCGGGCAGGTGCCGCAGGCCGTTCCTCGCAGCCGTGCCCCGGTGGCCGTGCTGGCGCTCACGCCCCTGCAGCACGGCCTGCTCTACCACAGTCTGCGTGCACCCGATGACCAGGTCTACTTCGATCAATTGACACTGACCCTGCAGGGTCCGCTGGACCCGGCAGCGCTGCGCCGTGCCTGGGAGGCTGTGGTGGCACGCCATGGCGTGCTGCGTACCAGCTTCCAATGGGACGATGGCGAGGCCATGCAGCATGTGCATGCCCACGTGGAGCTGCCCTGGCAGCACGACGACTGGCGCACCATGGATGCGGCCGCGCAGCCTGCCGCCCTGTCGGCACTGCTGGCGCAGGACCGGGCCCGGGGCTTCGACCTGCGCCGCGCACCCCTGATGCGCCTGCATCTGCTGCACACGGCAGAAGACCGCCATGAGCTGTTGTGGAGCGCCCACCACCTGCTGCTGGACGGGTGGTCGGTCTCGGTGGTGATGGACGAGGTCTTCCGCCTGTACGGCCAGGCCCTGGGCGATGGCACGCCAGCGCTGCCGCGCGCGCCCGATTTCGCCGACTGCGTGCGCTGGCACCAGCGGCGCGACGTGCAGGCCGACCAGGCCTTCTGGCGCCAGGCGTTGCAGGGCCTGCACGAGCCCACCTCGCTGGCCTTTCTGCGCCAGGCCGGGGA
Source organism: Delftia sp. UME58 (assembly GCF_014170385.1). Taxonomy (NCBI): domain Bacteria; kingdom Pseudomonadati; phylum Pseudomonadota; class Betaproteobacteria; order Burkholderiales; family Comamonadaceae; genus Delftia; species Delftia sp. UME58. The sequence goes on along the minus strand of NZ_LZZV01000004.1, from coordinate 47,393 downwards.
GCCTGTCGAGCCTGAGGCTCCGGACCCGATCGAATGCCTGCTGTCGCCCGCCACCAGCAGCGCCCTGGCCGCGCTGGCCCGCGCCGCGCGTGCCACGCCCGGCATCGTGCTGCAGGCCGCCTGGGCGCTGCTGCTGTCGTGCCACAGCGGCAGCCGCGACCTGGTGTTCGGTGTCACCGTGTCGGGGCGCTCTCCCGACATCGCTGACGTGGAGCAAATGGTCGGCATGCTGATCGCCACGGTGCCGGCGCGTGTGCGTGTGGCTGCCGGCATGCCGCTGCTCTCGTGGCTGTCCGCGCTGCAGCAGGACCACCTGGAGCGCGAGCAGCATGCGGCCGCATCGCTGGCGGAAATCCGCCAGGCTTCGGAACTGGAGCCAGGCTGCGATCTGTTCCAGTCCCTGGTTCTGGTGCAGAACTATCCTGCGCCCGATGCGCTGCAGGCCGGTGGTCTGCGCCTGGCCGCAGTCGCCAGCCATGAGCGCACGAACTTCCTGCTCACCCTGGCCTGCATGCAAGGCGCGCACGGATGGCACCTGGCACTGCACCGCGATCGCGAGCAGGTGCCGGCTGCGGCAGCGCGCCGCCTGCTGTCGCACCTCGATGCGCTGCTTGCCGCCATGGCGGCGCAGCCCGGCCAGGCTCTGGGCTCGCTGCTGCAGCTCGCGCCCGAGCAGGCGCGCGATGCCCTGGAGGCCGGCACCGGCCCTGCCGAGACCATGGACGAGCGCTTTCTGGTGGACTGGATCGACCACTGGGCGCAGCACACGCCCGGCGCCACGGCCCTGGAAGGGCCGCACGGCCGCATGGACTATGCGCAACTGGCGAGGCTGTCGCGCCAGGCGGCCTGCTCGCTGTCTGCCCTGGGCGCAGGGCAAGAAACCCGTGTGGCCCTGTGCCTGGGCCGCTCGCCCGTCTGCCTGGCGGCAATTGCCGCAATCCTGCGCGCGGGCGCAGCCTTTGTGCCCATCGACCCTGCGCTGCCGGCGCAGCGCCAGCGCTTCATGCTGGAGGACAGCGGCGCAGTGCTGGTGCTGGCCGATGCCGCGCTGCCCGTGGCGGAGGAGGTGGGTTTGCGCTGCCTCACGCCGGAGCAGTTGTTCGGCACCATGTCGCCAGCCGAGGCTGCCCAGGCCACTGTGCTTGCCCAACCGCAGGCCTCGTCCTCGGCCTATGTGATCTATACGTCCGGCTCCACGGGCACGCCCAAGGGCGTGGTCAATACGCGGGCGGGCATGCGCGCCCTGGCCCATGCCCAGCAGCGCGTGTTCGCGCTGGATGGAAGCGATCGCGTGCTGCAGTTCGCCTCGCTGTCCTTTGACGCCTCCGTCTGGGAGATGACCATGGCCTGGCGCCATGGGGCGGCGCTGCTGGTGCCTGCCCCGGACATGGCAAGGGCTGGGCCGCAGCTGCAGGCCTTTGTGCGGCGCCATGGCATCACCGCCGCAACGCTGCCGCCCACGGTGCTGTTCACCCTGGATGCGGCCTCGCTTGATGCGCTGCGCCTGCTGGTGGTGGCCGGCGAGGCCTGTGCACCGGAGTTGGCGCTGCGGTGGTCGGTGGGCCGGCGCTTTTTCAATGCCTATGGCCCGACCGAGGCTTCGGTGGCGGTCAGCGTACAGGAGGGCGTGCAACGCGCTGACCGGCTGCCCATTGGACGGCCGCTGCCGAACATGCAGCTGCATGTGCTGGACGAGGACATGCGCCTGCTGCCCCCGGGGGCGCCGGGGGAGCTGTACATCGGCGGTGCAGGGCTGGCGCGGGGCTACCTGGGGCGTCCCGGGCTGACGGCGGCCAGCTTTGTGCAGGATCCGTTCGGCGACCCCGGCGAGCGGCTGTACCGCACGGGCGACCGGGGCTGGCGCCTGGCCGATGGGCGCGTGCACTTTGCAGGCCGCAACGACCACCAGGTCAAGCTGCGCGGCCTGCGCATCGAGCTGGGCGAAATCGAGGCTGCGCTGGCCACCCACCCGGGCGTGGAGGCCGCAGCGGTGCTGGTCATTGCGCACGGCGAGGCCGATCACCGGCTGACGGCCTTCGTGGGGGCCGCGCACCCCGTCGGCGCCGAGGCGTTGCGCGCGTACCTGGCGCCCCGCCTGCCTGCGCACATGGTTCCCGCCTATTTCGTGGAGCTGAACCAGCTCCCGCTCACCCACAGCGGCAAGATCGACCGCCAGGCACTGGGCCGGCAACTGGCGGCGCAGCCGGCCCGGCCGTCTTCGCCAGCGCCTGCAGCCGATGCCGCTGCAGGCGACGCCTGCGCGCGGCTGGCGGCGGTCTGGGCCCAGGTGCTGGGCGTTGCCGAGGTGGGGCCGCACCAGAGCTTCTTCGAGCTGGGCGGGGACTCCATTCTTGCCATCCAGGTGGTTGCGCGGGCCAACCGGCAGGGGCTGGCCATCACGCTGGCGCAGCTGATGGACCCGGCCTCGCAGACGGTGGCCGCTCTCGTGGCGCTGCTGGATCAGGACGGAGGGCCGGTGGTGCTGCCCCGCGCCACCGAGGACGTTGCGGGCGATGGCCGCGTGCCGCTCACGCCCATCCAGCGCTGGTTCCTGGCGCTGGAGGCTCCGCAGCGCCAGCACTACAACCAGAGTTTCCTGTTGACCGTGCCTGCCGACCTCGCGCCCGAGCGGCTGCAGGCCGCGCTGGCGCTGCTGCTGCAGCGCCATGATGCGCTGCGCCTGCGCTATCGCCGCGAGGACGGCGGCTGGGTGCAGACGCTGGCCGATGGCCTTGTGCCGCCTGCGGTCCCGCTGCTGCAGGTGGTGGCATCGCCCCCTGGCGAAACGCCGGCCGCCTGGCGCGAGCGGCTGCAGGCCGCCGCCGTGGCCAACCAGGAGCGGCTGGACTTGCAGGCGGGCCCGCTGATGCACGCGGCTCTGTACCTTCCCCCGGGCCAGGAGGAGGCGCCAACTCAGGCACAGGCACGCCTGCACCTGGTCGTTCACCACCTGGCCATCGACGCCGTGTCCTGGCGCGTGCTGCTGGACGATCTGGCCGAGGCCTGCCGCCTTGGCCGCATTGCCAGGCCGCCTGGCGCGTCCTTCAGCCATTGGGCGGCAGCCGTGTCGCGCCATGCGGCATCGCAGTCGGCGCGTGCCGAGCTGCCGTACTGGCTGGCCCAGTCTGGCGACGCCTGCCTGCCGCTGGCGCGTGGCGCCGGGGCGGCCTCCACGGTGGGCGGAGCCGTCACCCTCGGCGTGCAGTTGTCCGTGGACGAGACTGGCGCCTTGCTGCGCGAGGCGCCACGGGTCCATGGTGCCTCCATGCAGGAACTGCTGCTGGCGGCGCTGGCCTCGGCCCTGGCCGGTCGCGTCCAGGGCCGTTGCATCGGTGTGGCGCTGGAGTCGCATGGCCGCGATGTGGTGCTTGAAGGCCTGGAGGTGGGCTCCACCGTGGGGTGGTTCACGGCACTGGCTCCCCTGGCACTGCCGCTGCCACGGTCGTTGCCTGACGCCCCGCCTGCGGACGGCGCTGCGGGCCCGTCCGCGCTGTCTGCACTTGCGGTCGTGCGTGAGGCGCTGCGCGCCATGCCGCGGCGCGGCTTCGGCTATGGCGTGCTCAGCCAGCTTTCGCCCGAGCCGGCCGTGCGCCAGGCCCTGGCCGCGCAGGCCCGGCCCGGCATCGCCTTCAACTACCTGGGGCAATGGGATACGGCCTGGCCCGAAGGAGAGGGCCTGCGCCCGGCTCCGGAGCGCGATGGCCCGGGCTTCGCGGCGAGCACGCCGCGTGCCTTCCCGCTGGAAGTCAATGCCATGGTGGCGGGCGGGCGGCTGGCGCTGGACCTCACCTACGATCCCCGGGACCTGGAGGAAGGCTGGATTGCGGCGCTGGCCGCCGACATGCAGGCCTGGCTGGTGCACGCGGCGGCCAGTGCGCGGCAAGCCGGTCCTGTACAGGCAGGCGGCGCACAGGCCAGCCCGTCCTTGCGCGCGCCAGCCTTGCCCTCGCATGGCCTGGGGCCGCAGCAGGACGCCATGCTGTCCCACGCCCTGGCCTGCCCGGGATCGTCCGCCTATGTGGTGCAACTGGGGGCCAGCCTGCCTGCGACGCTGGACGTGCCCGCTTTCATGGCTGCCTGGAACGCCGCCGTGGCTCGCCATGCGGCGCTGCGCGCCTGTTTCTCTGTGGACGCAGCAGACGGGTCGGGGCGCCAGCATGTGGACGACAGCCTCACCGCCGCGCCCTGGCGCACCGAGGACTGGTCTGCCTGGACACCCGCCGATGCACAGGTCGCATACGATGCACTGCGCGAGATCGAGCAGGCGCGCGGCTTCGATCTTGCGTGCGCCCCGCTGATGCGCTTTGCGCTCGCCCGCATGCCGGACGGCGGCTGGCGCTTTTGCTGGACCTACCATCACCTGCTGGTCGATGGCTGGTCGATGCCGATTTTGATGGCCGATGTGCAGGCTGCCTATGCGGGCCGCTTGCCCGGCGCGGCGGCGCCCGACACTCCAGCGCCCGACGTGCGGCGCTTCCTCGACTGGCTGGGTGCGCAGGATGCGGGCAGCGCGCAGGCCTTCTGGAAGAATGAACTGGCGGGCCTGGCGCCCTCGCGCTGGCCTGCTGCCGAGGCAGCCGTGGCCAGCGGACGTTCCCGCCAGGTGCACCGGGTGCTGGCAGCCGGGACGGGCGCCAGCGTGGCTGCCTTTGCCCGCCGCCACCGCCTGTCGGTGCCCAGCGTGGCCCTGCTGGCGTGGGCGCTGGTGCTGGCGCGGCACATGGAGCGCGACGACCTGGCCTTTGGCGTCACCTCGGCCCTGCGTCCCGCCGAACTCGAGGGTGCCGAGGCCATGGTGGGCGCCATGTTGGCCACACCGCCGCTGCGCGTGAGGCTGGACCGGGCGCAGGGCTTTGCCGCCGCCTGCCAGCAGTTGCAGCGCCGGCGCATGCAGGCGTCCGGTCATGCCTGGCTGGCGCCGCGGGCTATCGCATCGGCCGCCGGGCTGGCCGCTGCCGATGACCTGTTCGGCACGGCGCTGCGCATCCAGAACTACCCGCTGGGCGAGCTGGGCAGCGACAGCGCCGCCCTGGCTTTTCACGATGTGGACATCCGTGACGCCTGGCACCACCCGTTCAACCTGGAAGTCATGCCCGGCGACGATTTTCGCCTGCTGGCGGTGCACGACGCGCTCAAGGTCGCCCCGGCCGTGGCCGACGCCCTGCTGGAGTGCATGGCGCACCTGCTGGAGACGCTGGACCAGGACCGGCCGCTGACCTATTGGCTTGAGGAGACACATGGCTGACGCAACACCGCTTTATCTGCGCGAGGACGTGGTGGCCGTGCCACGGTTCGCGGGCTGGTATGCCTGGTCCTTTCTGATTTCGCCCGCCACGGCGGCCCTGTACCTGGCCAACCGCTACGTGCGCATCATGGAGTCCTATCTGGAGGCGCCCGAGCTGCATGCCCAGGCCGTGGCCAATGCCGCCATGCGCGGAGGCCCCTTCATGGACTGGCCGGCCGAGCGCCGCGGGGACATCCAGGCCCTGCTGGACGAGACGCGCCAGCGCCATGCCGGGCTGCTGTCGTTTGCTGCCGACCTGGGGCAGTGCTGGGAGTTGCTCAAGACCCAGGCCGACGGGCATTCGATGGCGCAGCTGTATCCGCGCCTTCCCGATTCGGTGCGCGGCTATGCGGAGCTCGTGTACTCGCTGACCGGCGCACCGGACCTGCGCCTGATCGAGGCGCTGCTCTACCGCAGCCCGCTGTATGACACCTCGGCTCAGAGCACGCTGGTGATGCGCGGCGGCGATGTGCGGCCCTTTGCCCTGGGCACGCCGCAGCTCGAACGTGACGGGGCGGTCGCCCTGCAGATACCGTATGCCAGCCCCGCCAACGACATGCTGGCAGCGCTGCGGAACGCACCGCGCCCCTTCGACGCCATCGCCGAGTCGCTCGGGCTGGAGGGCGCTCGGGCCGATCGCTTCCACGCCTTGCTGACCGGCACGCCACCGGCCCGGCGCGGTGGGGACCTGGCGGACACGGCGCCGGTGGGCAGTGCGCGCTGGCGGTATTTCGGCCATGCCTGCGTGCTGGTCGAGACGCCAGGTGGGCGCAGCGTGCTGATCGATCCCCTGGTGCCTGCCGGTGGCAGCGCGGGCCAGACACCGCGCTTCACGCTGGCCGACCTGCCGCAGCGCATCGACTGCGTGGCGCTGACGCACAACCACCAGGACCATGTGCAGCTGGAGACCTTGCTGGCCCTGCGCTCGCGCATCGGTCGGGTTCTGGTGCCAGCCGGCGGGGGAGGCAGTCTTGCCGACCCCTCGCTCAAGCTCGCACTGCAGGCGGCGGGCTTTGCCGATGTGCAGGAAATCGGCCCGCTGGAGGTTTTCAGCGAGGGCGACCTGACGGTCACCGCCCTGCCTTTCCTGGGCGAGCATGCCGACCTGGACATTCGCACCAAGGCCGCCTGGCTGGTGGATGCCGCCGGCAGCCGCCTGCTGTTCGCGGCGGACTCCAACAATCTGGAGCCTCGCCTGTACGAGCACCTGCGCCCCGTGGTGGGCTCGCTGCAGGCCCTGTTCATCGGCATGGAGTGCGAGGGCGCGCCCCTGAGCTGGCTGTACGGTCCGCTGCTGCCGGCACCGCTGGACCGCGCACGCGACCAGTCGCGCCGGCTCGACGGCTCGGACTACCGTCGCGCCATGGGCCTGCTGCGCATGCTGCAGTGCGAGCAGGTCTTCGTCTATGCACTGGGGCTGGAGCCGTGGCTGTCGTTCATCACCAGCATCGAGTTCGACCCGGAGTCGGCCGCCATGCGCTCCGTGCGCTCCCTGCTGGCCGCCTGCGAGGATCTGGGCATCCCGGCCGAGCGCCTCTACGGAAAAGCCGAAGGCTGAGGCCCCGAATGCACCCCGTTCGCAGTCCCCTGACCCCCTCCTGCGCCCCCGGCCAGGGCGCGGCGCGCAGGGTTGACTGTTCCCTGTGTTTCACGAATGATTCCGGTGTCGGTGACACTTTGGAACATTTGTGTTCCGCCGTGGCACTGGGCGAACTCCGCTTCCTGTGCCGCCTTCCCGGCGCCGTGCGCCGGGCCACTTGTTCCCCAACTGGAGATTTCCCATGAGCGTGGAAAAAGCCGAAAGTACCGTGAGCCCCGCCACCGACACGGCCATTGCCGATGCTGCCGTGGCCTCTGCCGAGACAGCCGATGCGCCCCTGACCCCGCAGGAGCGGCAAAACGAGGCCCTGCACACCATCAAGAACCACGTGATCACGGCCATGGGCATCGGCATCCTGCCGGTTCCGGGCCTGGACCTGATCGCCCTCACCGGCGTGCAGCTGAGCCTGCTGCGCAAGGTGGGCCGCCTGTACGGCCATTCGCTGTCGGACGAGACCGGCAAGAAGCTGCTGGGCGCGCTGCTGGGGGGCTACCTGCCGCTGGTGGTGACGGCACCGCTGGCCAGCCTGCTGAAGTTCATTCCGGGCGTGGGCATCGCCGCCGGCGTGCTGGCCCAGTCCACTTTGGCGGGCGCGACCACCTACGCGGTCGGCAAGCTGTTCATGCAGCATTTCGAGACGGGCGGCACCTTCCTGGATGTCAAGGTCTCGGACATGAGCAGCAAGCTCAAGCAACAGGTGGAAGAGGGCAAGGCCTTCGTCCAGAAGAACGTCGGCGGCGGCAAGGCCGGCGCGTCCTGAGCAGGCACTGCCCGGTTGCGATGACATCGATGCAGCCCTCCCGCTGCCCCTGGCTGGCCTTCGGTGCAGGTGCGGCGGATGCAGGCTTGCGCCTGCTGTGCCTGCCCTTCGCCGGTGGCGGTGCCTCGACCTATCTGGGCTGGCGCCGTCATCTGCCAGGCGTGGCCGTGGCGCCGCTGCAGTACCCGGGCCACGAAACGCGGCTGTCGGAAAGGCCGCTGGTCAGCCTGGACGCCATGCTGGCCGGCCTTGCCGATGCCGTGGCGCCCTGGCTGGACCGTCCTTACGCGCTCTTTGGCTGCAGCCTGGGCGCGCGCCTGGCGTTTGCCCTGGCCCGGCAACTTGCCGAACGCGGCCTGCCGCCACCGTGCGGGCTGCTGGTGGCCGCCAGCGCGCCCCCCGGTCGCCCGGCCGTGGCCGATACGGCTGGCCTGGATGATGGCGCCTTCCAGCGGCTGGTCCGCTCCTATGGCGGCATCCCGCCCGAGCTGGATGCCGACCCCGGTTTCTGGGCCATGGCGCTGCCCGTGCTGCGGGCCGACTTCGCGCTGGCGGCCCAGCCGCTGCCGGGGCCGGGGCATCCCCTGGATTGCCCCGTGGTGGCCTATGCGGGACGGGCCGATACGCTCGCCACGCCCCTGGCGATGGCCGGATGGTCCGCCATGACCACGGGCGGCTCGCGGCTGCATTGCTTCGATGGCGGGCATTTCTTCCTCCAGTCGGCTCCCGACTTCCTGGACACTCTGTCCGCCGACATCGACCGCCTGCGCCTGGGCGCAGCGGCCTGCCTGGTGCCTGCATGAACGATTTCCCGATGATGACGAGCGGCGCGCTGCGTGCCGCGCTGCTGTGTACGCTGATGGCGGGCGGCCTGGCCGCCACCACGACGGGCGCCAGGGCCCAGGACGTGGGGCACCGGCTGGGCAGCAACAACCATGTGATCGAAGAGCCGCTGCAGGAACTGGTCAAGAGGCGCCGGCCCAAGGGTCAGATCTATGTGTCCATTCCCCAGGCCCTGGTGATCCTGGCCAACGACGGCATGAACCGCCGCTCCGTGTGCTCGCCCCAGATCCAGGTGAACAACTCCTCCAACCAGACCATGGAGGAGCTGGTGGCCGGCATCCGCTACCGCAAGCAGGGCAACGACAAGTCGGCCGGCAGCACGATCGCCCGCTTCTATGTCCTCAAGGTCGGCAAGCAGGACCTGACCCATCTGTCCAATGCCATCGATGTGGGCAGCTGCGACAACCTGACCGGAGAGCTCGAAGTCATCGAGTGCACGTACTCCAACGGCGCCGACTGCTCCGCCGACGTGCGTGCGCTGGCCTACGGCGCCATTCCCCTGAAGATCATCGACAAGAAATAGGAGCCCGGGCATGTCGAACGCCTTTCTCATCTATCTGATTTTGTGCCTGATCGTTTCCTTCATCGGCCGGCGCACCCGCCTGGGCTGGATGCGTACCCTGGTCGTGGCTTTCATGCTGACGCCGCTGGTGGCATTCATCTACCTTCTGCTGTTCGCCTCGCTGCAGGCCGAAGACCGCCTGGGTGGCCGCTGACGCATGCGCCTGACGGAACTCCTGATCCGCGATGCGCGGACCCCGCTGCAGCGCCTGGGCTTTGTCGCTTTCCTCGCCGGTGCCTCCAGCACGGTGATCCTGGCCGTGGTCAACTCGGTGGCGACGGACAGCCAGCTGCGTTCGGGCGGCAACGCCCAGTACGTGGCGCTGTACGGATTGGCGCTGCTGGTCTACATCTTCAGCCAGCGCTATGTTCTCAACACCACCACCGACGAGGTCGAGCGCATCGTTGACGAATGGCGCCGCCGCCTGATCCGCAAGCTGGCCGCCAGCCGCCTGGTGGGGGTGGAGAAGATCGGCCATGGCGCCATCTTCACGGCCATCAATGCCGATACGCAGACCGTCTCGCACACTGCCGGCAGCCTGATCCTGGGCGTGCAGGCCGTGATGATGATCCTGTGCACGGCGGTCTACATCGCCACGCTGTCCCTGCCTGCGCTCGGGCTGGTGGTGGTGGTCCTGCTGCTGGCCGCGCGCGTGTATGCCCGCCGTGGCCAGCGTGCCAGTCAGGATCTGCGCCGCGCGCATGAGGAAATCGGCGCCCTGCACGAGATGGTCGAGGCGCTGCTGGGCGGCTTCAAGGAAATCAAGCTGTCCAGCCGCCGCGCCGCGGAACTGCTGGACGATGCGGTGCGCGTCTCCTCGCGCACGGCCCACTACCGTTCGCTGGCGCAGCGCACGCTGGGCATGAATTTCGTGTTCTCCCAGGCGGCGATCTTCGTGCTGCTGGGCTCGCTGGTCTTCATCCTGCCGGTGTTGAGCACGACCTTCGCGGCCATCACGGTCAAGGTGCTGACCGCCGTGCTGTTTCTGGTCGGGCCGGTGTCGGGTGTGATCTCCGCCGCGCCGCAGATCACCGTGGCCAATGCGGCTGCGGAGAACCTGCTGGCTGTCGAGAAACTGCTGGATGACAACGTGGAGCCTCCGGGCACCGGCACCGGCACCGGCACCGGCACCGGCACCGGCACCGGCACCGGCACCGGTACGGGTGCTGATGCCGGTACGCGTGCGGCCAGTGCTTCCGCGGGGTTCGACACCATCGAGTTGCGCCATGCCGTCTTCACGCGAGGCGAGGGCAGCGACCGTTTCACGGTGGGGCCTGTCGACCTGAGCATCAACCGGGGTGAGACGTTGTTCATCACGGGCGGCAACGGTTCGGGCAAGACCACGCTGGTCAAGCTGCTGACGGGGCTGTATCCGCTGGACTCCGGCTCCCTCGTCCTGGACGGGCAGCCCGTGGACGCCCAGGGTCTGCAGGCCTACCGCGACCTGTTCGGCGCGATCTTCTCGGACTTCCACCTGTTTCGCACGCTGTACGGCCTGGACCCTGTCGATAGCGCACATGCCGATGCGCTGATCGACGAGATGGAGATCGAGAGCAAGGTGCACATAGAGGGCGGCCGGCGCTTCTCGACCGTGGGCCTGTCCACCGGACAGCGCAAGCGCCTGGCCCTGGTGGCGGCCCAGCTGGAAGGCCGGCCCGTGCTGGTGCTTGACGAATGGGCGGCAGACCAGGACCCGCATTTCCGCGCCAAGTTCTACGAGGTCCTGCTGCCGCGCCTGCAGCACAAGGGGGTGACCGTCATCGCCATCACCCATGACGACCGCTATTTCCACCATGCGGACCGCCGCGTACACATAGAGGACGGGCGCATCGCCTCCGTCTCCAACCGAGGGAGTGCATCATGAACGCCACCACCGCAAGCCGGGATGGCGGCATGGCCGCGATGGGCCGCAGGCTGTGGGCACGGCTGCGTTTTTTCGGGGACGATCTGCTGATCGCCGCCGTGGTCCTGCTGGTCATGCTGGTCTTTCTGCTGCCCTCCATGGTCGTCACCATTCCGGCGGGCCACCTCGGGGTCCACTGGAAGCGCTTTGGCGGGGGCACGGACATCGACTCGGTGCGCTCCGAGGGCACGACCCTGATTCCGCCCTGGGACATCCTCTACATCTACGACGCCCGCCTGCAGAGCGTGGACCGCGAGTACGAGGTGCTGGCCTCCGACGGACTGAAGCTGCAGGTCACGCTGGCCTGGCGATTCCGCCTGGTGCCCGAGTTCCTGGGGGAGCTGCACCGCTACATCGGCAGCGACTACACCGAGACCCTGGTGGGCCAGTCCATCGGTGCGCGTGCGCGCGACGTGATCGCCATCTACCGCCCCGAGGATATCTACACCAGTCACCGTCTGGAAATCCAGAACCAGATCTCGGAGTCGGTGCGCTACGACATCCGCCACCGCTTCAACACCGAACTGCGTTCTGGCCAGGAGTGGGTGCTGATCGAGGACGTGCTGATCAAGCGCATCGTGCTGCCGGGCGGCGTGGAAGATGCCATCGTGCGCAAGAACGTCACCCGCCACGAAGTCGAGCAATACGCGCTGATGGTGGAAAAGGAAGGGCAGGAGAGCGAGCGCAAGCGGGTCGAGGCACTGGGCATCCGCAACTTCCAGGAAATCATCAGTGGCGGCATGAACGATGCCTATCTGCGCTGGCGCGGCATCGAGGCGACCCTGGAGCTGGCACGCTCCGAGAATGCCAAGGTGGTCATCATGGGCAACGACAAGACGGGCGGGCTGCCGCTGATCTCCATCGGTGGCGAGGGCCTCAAACCCGAGGGCAAGACGGCCGGCAAGCCGGTCGCCGGCACCAGCAGGGGCGATGCCTCCACGCCGGCAGATGCCGTTGCCGGACCGCTGGTGCGCGACGCCAGGCCTGCCTCGTCCGCCATGCCACGGCCGACGGTTCCCGACACGCACCGGCGCGAAACGGCCAGGCCGGAAGCCACCCCGGCGCCTGCTGCGGCTGCGGCTCCTGCTCCTGCTCCGTCCATGCACCGCGATGGCATCGCGGCCGCCAGGTGACACTGCAGCGGCTGCGCGTGCCGGCCCATGCGCCGCTGGATTTTGAGCTGCCACCCCTGGCGCCGGACTCTGCCGTCTGCCTGGGGCTGACACTGGACTGGACACTCGAGCGCGTCTTTCGCCCGGCGCTGGCGGCGCATACCGCCACCTGCGAACATGCGCGCGCTGCGCGTTTTGTGCAGGGGCGCGATGCGCTGCGCCACCTCGCGGGGCGCAGCCTGCTGCGGCGTCTGGCCAGCGCCTATGGCGGCATGCCGGCGCTGGCGCCGCTGGCACTCAACTCCTTCGGTCGGCCCGATTTCGCGGCCTTCGGGCTGGGTTGCAACCTGAGCCACAGCGGCAACCAGGTCTGGGCCGTGGCCACGCGCTGCACCACGGCGGGCATCGACGTCGAATCCGCCCAGGCACCCCCTGACTTCCTGGGCATTGCGGCCTGTTTCCACCCCGCGGAGAAGCGGGCCATGGAGGCCCTTGCCGAAGAGGCGCCCGGTGCGGCCATGCGCTGCTGGGCGCGCAAGGAGGCAGTGTCCAAGGCAGTGGGCCAGGGGCTGTCGCTGCCGCTGGATGCCTATGCCGTGGACTGCGGGCCTGCCGCCTCCGGTTGGCTGTGCCATGCCCCGGCCGGCATGGCGCCACAGGACTGGACTACGCTGGATCTGCCTGTGCCGGCCGGCTATGTGGGCGCGCTGGCCGTGGGGGCGCCGGGAGTCCAGGTGCAAGTGCTGCTGCTGGAGATGGAGGCCTGAGCGGGGCTGATCCCGGCGCGCCGTGCACACCATGCGTGAAACGAGGGCTGAACCATGACCATTTCCCGTGCCTTGACCCGCGATGGCCTGCGCCGGCTGCGTGCGCGCGAAGTCATCCGCAATCACACGCTGATGACCGCTGCCGGCGCTGCGGCGCCTCCCGGCATGATCAGCGCGGCCGTCGCCATGGCCGTGCAGCTGCGCATGGCGCAGCGGCTGTGCCTGCTGTTCGGCGCGCCTTTCACACAGGAGCTTGCGGTGCAGGTCATCACCGGGCTCGTGCAGGCCATGGAGCCGCCGCGCCTGGGCACGCAGGTGCTGCGCTTGGCCTCCATTGCCAGCTGGTTCACCGGACCGCTGACTTGTGCAGGCATCAATGCCGCCTATACCTGGGCCATCGGCGAGGCCTTGCTGGAGCAACTGGCCACGCATGCCAGCCTGGGAATGCCGCCTGCCAGCCCGGGCCTGCCGGCTTGACGGCGTGCGACCTGCAACGGGCTGCGCACTGCGGCCTGGCCAAGGTCGCCCTTGAGACGCTGTTGCGCGCGGCAAGGCCCGCAGGCGCGCCGTACGCGGCTACCATCAGGGTTACTGCTGCGCCAGGTGATGTGGGCGCTGCCTAGAATCTGCTGCAGTGCAATAGATCAATTGCCCGTACAAGCACGTACAAGAGGAGAAGCATTGCAATGCAAGAGACGACAACAGCCGCCGCCCCCAGCGCCCAGCGCGTGATCAAGAAATACCCCAACCGCCGTCTCTACGACACCAACACGTCCTCCTACATCACGCTGACGGAAGTCAAGCAGCTGGTGATGAGCAACGAGCCCGTGGTGGTCAAGGACGCCAAGAGCGGCGAAGACCTCACGCGCAGCATCCTGCTGCAGATCATTCTTGAAGAAGAGGCCGGCGGCGCGCCCATGTTCTCCGAGACCGTGCTGGCCAACATCATCCGTTTCTACGGCCATGCCATGCAGGGCTACATGGGCTCCTATCTGGAAAAGAACGTGCAGATGTTCACCGACTTCCAGAACAAGCTGGCCGAGCAGGCCCAGGGCACCTCGCCCGAGGCCTGGAGCCAGTTCATGCGCATGCAGCCGCCCGCCATGCAGAACATGATGAGCAGCTACATGGAGCAGTCGCAGAACATGTTCACCCAGATGCAGGACCAGATGCAAAAGCAGACCGAGCAGATGCTGAGCGCCCTGGGCATCAAGCGCGGCAGCTGAGCTTTCAGGGATAAGTTCGGGGGCGATGTGCCAAGTTCACGCAGAACTGGGACAATATCGCCCCTATGAATCCCACGAGCGACGCAACAACCATGACAACCCCTGCCGGCGCGGCCGCTCCGCGCGTGGGCTTCGTGTCTCTTGGGTGCCCATAGGATAGCCTGTCTATACGCGTTGATATGTCCTACCGTTGTAAGGTGGGTCTGTTGATGAACAGCGATCGCCCCATCTCTGCTCGTCAAGCATGTTCAAGGTGACCACGCTTGACGGCGTGCTTGCGAGTCGGGCGACCTTATAGTTCTTCTGGGTATGTCTGATGCCCATTTTTAATTGGGCAAGTCTATCTATGCTGCAATTCCATAATAAGTCGCAATAGCGCTAGATAGAAGATTGCTAGCAGTTCCAAGACTCACTGCCCAGGCACCCGATGCAGACAAGCTCAGCATTTTTCCTATCCACAGGCTCACCCTTTCCCCGAACGCGCCCGTCGAAGTAGGTTTCGGGTCAGCCTCAATCGCCAATTTAAGTTCGGTCAGCTCTGGTTCGCCAACATTGTGTTTGCGAAGATGTGTTAACAGGCCCTCCAAGTCGCTGGCGGATAAGCCCATGTTCAAGGTCTGCTGGATTGTGCTTCCGCTAATGTCACCAAGAATACCTTGAAAATTTTCAATATTAATTGTGGATGTCATTGAGGTTTTGCTTGGGTTGAATTTCTCAGCGGATTCAGGTGATTTTTCCAAGTGATACTCAACATGCTCCTTGAAATCTCGAACAAACGGGAGAACCAGAGAGCTAACAAATTTTCGTAAGCTCTGAGTTAGATTGTTGCCATTAAAGTAGGTGTGTGCAAAGGGGATGAGCTGGTCAGGTTGATCGCGAAACTTGCGAAGCAGCAATAGGCACAAGCCGAGGTATTGGCGATGGTCATCGGGCCAAGCAAGCCTTGCGCTGCCTACAATGCTTGCGGCAGAGCGTTCGCTTTGGGCTAAGAATGCTTCAAGATCTACTTGCCTTGTGAGTTCCTTGGTGAAAGGGTGAAATTCCTCCGAATCTAGAGTCTGCACCAGCACGCGGTAAGGTCTTGGGAGAGATTGATAGTCAGCCCCTTGTAGGTCGAGTACCGCATTGTTAATGCGGTTGAACAGGGCCTTTTCATTCGACATTGTCTGCTCCCTGTTCACGGCGAAGCTCGGCCGCGCGACGAAAGATCATATCGGCTAGCTTTTCTTTGGTGTCGGCGACGATCTGATCTACAAAGGGTGTGCCAGCCCATGGCGCCACTCGCTCATCGACTTGGGATTCGATGTTTTTGACAGCAGCATCGATAGATGCTGGGTCGTTAGGATCGAACTCAACGTTCATAGTGCCTAGGCTTTCTAGAGCCGCTGATAGGGCGTTCAAGTTTTTTGACATGGCATCTAATCCAGTGATTTTCAGCACTATCTTCTCCTAATGGTGTGTATGGGAAACTTTGATTAAATGAAGCGCATTTTGCCGATAGAGTAGTTATGTTGGTAATTAAATATGGCAATGTTCAGCATAGCCTCGATAGGCAACGATGAGGGCGGCGTCTCAACAGGTGGTTGAATTCCTGATACCGGGAGTTACAATAATTTCGGTGGATCTGGTTCTCAAGTTCTGAGCCTATCGACAAATGTTTCTCAATCGCATACATATGGAGATCAAATGACAATTCCTCAAGCCGTAGCTCTTGGTGTTGCTGGTGATGAACTTGGAAAGAAGATAGCAGGTTCGGAAGTGAGTGTGGGCCGAACTGCTACTTCGACGGCTCTGGGAGCCGGTATGGGGGCAGTTGCTGCTGGCTCCTTAACTGTCGGGGCTGCTGCAGTTGGGCTGACGGGTGTTGCTGCTGTTGCCGCACCTATCGTGGTTCCATTGGCAGTTGCTGCCGGAGCGGTTTCTTTTGTGAAGAGCCTGTTTGACTAAGTTATCCAGCTGTCCGTGAACTTCAAAAAAGCCCGCCAGGGTAACCGGGCGGGCTTTTTGTTGGGGTGGTGTAGCGTCTACTCGGGAGCATCGACTGCACCTGGCTGGATGGGCTTGCTCAGGATGCGCAGGAATCCTTTGCCCTGAAGGAAATTGCGGTAGCAGTTAACGGCCACGGCCTGGGCCTCGCGGGCCACGTCTTTACCTGCCGCGATGACTTGGCCGTCCTCTGAGATTATGGCCAAGCGCCCGGGCTTGCCGTTGATGCTGACGCTCAGGCCCTCATGACTGACTGCGCTGATTTGCACGCCGTCGATGGCGCCAGTGGGTTGTGTCCCGATCATGCGTGCACCTCCTTGCGCTTTGGGTGGTAGGGGCTGGTTGCGCTGAGGTCCGTCTCAGCCTGCAGCATCTCGCCGCCGCTGCTCTGCGTTCGGGCGACAAGCCGGCGCGTCACTTCGTGGATCTCGCCGGCCGTGAGCTGCTGCAGCTGGTAGACGTGTAGATCAATCGCTGTCGTGAGGGCGTCCAGCTCGTAGAAGTGCACTGCGCTGGGGCGCCATGCCCCGCTGCCCATGCCGCGTGCATAGTAGGCATCGCACGCCGCCAGGGCGCTGTCGAAGTGCTCGGCCAGGCCCCGCACGATGCCGCCGCGCTCGATCTCCTGTGCGACTTGGATAGTGCTGTGCATGACCGTCGCGTGCACCTCGGTAGCCGTGCCGGCGCGGATCTGCGCGAAGCATTCACGCACAGGGTCGATGATCGATGCGATCTCTTCGCTGGTCAGCTTGGTGCCGTGGTGGTTGATCACGGCAAACGTGTCAGGGCGGCCAGCCCAGCGACTGCGGAATGGTTTGCGTCGGCTGCTCATGCCAGGCTCTCCAGTTCCTTGGTCTCAAAAGTCGCGGCCTTGGACACAGAGCCAGGCTTGCCCGCAAACTCTACTTTCCAGCCCTCGGCCGTCAGCGCGGCCACGGCTCCCTCTTGCCAGCGATGTGCGCTATCGGGGTTGAGCACACGCACGCGCTTGCCCACAATGGGGTCCGCTGTGTAGGGTTCCAGTTCCTCGGGCTCGAAGCCTGCGCGCTGGCCTACGCCGGCGCCGAATTCCACGATCAGCGACAGGTGGCCAGACCGCACCACGCCCACGCGGCCGCACTCTTTGCGTGGGCGTCCGGTTGTTCCCTTGAGGCCTGCTTTCACGCGCACCAGATCGCCGCTGTGAAACTCGGGCGCCTGGCTGGTGGCTGCTTGATCTGCTGCCCCGGTGCCGGCGTCCGCACTGTCCTGGCCATCGTTAGCGGGGGCAGTCTGCGCAGGCGCAGACTGCTGCGCGTCATGGGTCACGGCCTGGTCAACATCAGCGGCCGCAGGGGAGGGCGGCAGGCCCTGCGCAGCGTCAGCTGCGACTGGACCTGCATCGTCGCCCTGTGCGGCTGCAGCCGCGCCTGATTCTTGGTCTTGGAGTGCGGCCGCGATAGCGGCCGAGGCTTCGGCGGCAGTCGTCTTCGGCTCGGCGCTCGCACGCGCAGCGGGGGATTTTTTGGCTTTGCCCTTCGCGCGACTCTCGCCAGCGCGCGCAGCGGGATCAAGGGGTAGATCCGCCTTCGGAGCGGCAGGTTTGACGGGGGCAATCTTCGGCAAATGCTTGTCGGCCGCTGCCTTTTTGACCTCCTTAATTTCAGCCTGCAGGCGCTCCTGCAGCACGGCGCCGGCGACCAGCATCAGGCCCTCATTCGGCGTGCCGTTGTAGGGGTTGTGCGTGGCGCGGCTGTCCCCCTGCATGATGCAAAGGAGTTGTAGGAAATCGGGGTTGACGGTTTCCTTGGCGTACTCGATCAGCGCGGCATGGGCGCCCACGCGGTCGAAGCCGAGCACATCGGCGATGGCCTGTGCGTCGTCGGTGCCGAGGCTCTTGACGGAGCGCAGTGCGAGATAGCGATGCACATCCAGATTGAAGGCCGGCGGCTGTTCGGCATTGAGGGTGTTCCATGCGCGATCAAGCAGGGCATCGCGCCATGCCTGTTCAAATTTGGCCTGTGCCTTCGCTTCGGCCTGTGCCTTCTTGGACTCGGAGAACTGCCGGGCTTCCTTGGCCACTTTCTCAGACGCCTTTGCCTGGCCGTCCACGATTTTCAGCAGGCGCAGAACCGTCTCATTGGGTAGGGCGTCTACAAGCTCGCCCTTGCGGCGCGGGCTTTCGATCTTGACCGGCTGGATGCCCTCGGCCTTCATCTGGTCGCCAATGATTTTTCGCAGGGGGTGGTCGCCTGGGCTGTCCTCGATGGCGTCCAGTCGGCGGTAGCCGAGCAGCTTCTCGTTGTAGCCCTGGGCCTGAAGCTCTGCAGCTTCCTTGCCAACAATGACGGTATGCCCCTTGTCCTTGGCCTCCTGCACGATGCGGGCCGTGTGCGCTTCGGACTTGGCCTCATAGCAGGACTTGTCAGTGCAGATGTCTGCACGGCCCATTTCCTTTTTCAGCTCCGCATTGGCGCCGGTGCGCTTGCTGCAGTCCACGCAACTGCCAGCGGAAGGCACTAGGCTGGCGTCTGTGATCGTGAACTTGGCACGGTCCAGGCGCACCATGTACTCGTTTTGCACAAGATCCTCGCACGCGCGGTAGCTGGGCTTCTCCCCCTGCCAGTCGGTGCGGGTGATGTCTTTGAGTGCTTTGATTTGAAGTTGTGCACTGGGGATGCGTGCCAGCAATTGCGCGCGGCTGAAGTC
The DNA here is from genome assembly GCF_014170385.1 of Delftia sp. UME58. NCBI lineage: Bacteria > Pseudomonadati > Pseudomonadota > Betaproteobacteria > Burkholderiales > Comamonadaceae > Delftia > Delftia sp. UME58. The sequence continues at coordinate 28,662 of NZ_LZZV01000004.1, read as the reverse complement.
AATGTCCCCTTTGCGCAGCACCTCGCGGACCTCTTCGCACAGGTCGAGGATCTTCATGACGTTGAAAACGTAGGTGCGGCTCTTGCCCACGTCCTCCGCGATTTTCTCCGCCGTGGTTTCTCCGAGGTCCAGCAGTTCCCGATAGCCTTCGGCTTCTTCGAGCTTCGTGATATCGGTACGCTGCAGGTTCTCAATGACGGCCGCGCGCAGGGCGTCAGCGTCCGACATCGGGCGGATCATTGCCGGGATCTCGGCCACGCCTGCGAGCTGGCTGGCGCGCCAACGGCGTTCCCCTGCCACCAGTTCGTATTGCGCGCGCTCGCGCTTCTCGGCCTTCGCAATTTGCTGCTCATCGCCAATGCGCGACTCGGGCAGGGGGCGCAGCAGGATGGGCTGCAGCGCGCCGCCCGTGGCTTTGATTGAGTCGGCCAGCTCCTGAAGCTTCGCCTGGTCGAAGTGCTTGCGCGGGTTGCGCAGGCTCCGTGCAATGCTCATGACGGGCACATGCAGCATCAGGGCGCCTGCGCCAGGGGTGGGCATGGCGGCGGTCTGGGTGTCGTGTGTGCTGGTCATGCTGCAAGTCCCTCCTGCTGGCCCTTGATGCCAAAGGCGCGGCGCGCCGCGTTGCGCACTTCGGCTGTGACGCTGTGGCCGAACTCCTCCGGGTCCAGCAGATCGCGCACCAGGGCAACGCAGGCGGCTGTGTCGGGATCGACGCGCGGGCTGTCATAGATCACGCGCCGGCAGGCCGGTTGCCGCTGGATGTGCTGGATCATTTCCAGTGCTGCGGATTCCTGTGGAGCCAAAGGCGCACCTACGCGGGGTGTGCGCAGATCCGATTCGACTTGGACAGCGCCAGGGCCGACATGCTTGATTTCGATGACGATTGCTTTAGCCATGAGCGGCCTCCTTGTGGGTCTTTGGGGTGATGTCGCCGGCTTTGCGCAACGGCGTGATTGCGCTGCAGTAGCCGAGGGTCGTGCGGATCTGTTCGATGGGGGCGGAGACGCAAACACGCATGCCTTTGCGCATGGCCTTTGCGGCGTCCTGGGCTGCTGTGCGCAGTTGGGGCGGGTAGACCTGTTCGGCTCGCACGGGCATGTCGCATGGGCCGTCTGAGTCGATCAGCAGGGTCAGCACGGGCATGGCTGTGCGTTCAGCGCCGAGTTGCATAGTGCGGACCTCGGCGTCCTGCAGCAGCGTGCCGGTGATCTGGATCAGAGCCATGGCGCGCCCCCGAACTTGATTGCGATGAGGGCGCCGAACAGGGCCAGGACTAGGCAGCGCAGCACGGTGCGGCGGACGCGGCGCGGACGGTGCGGGCCGTCCATCTGGATGGGCGGGCGGCTCATCGTGCGGCCCTCGCGCTGATGGGGTGGCTGTGGCCGAAGAGGGCCATTGCGCGGGCGATGGCATCAGCGGCGCCGGTGGCTCGGATGGTGTGGCGCGTGCGGCCGCAGGTGACGGTGTAGAGGGTCAGCATTTGGACACCTCGCCGTAGATGCGTCGAGCTGCAGCGATTGCGGGCGGCTGGCCCCAAAACAGCAGGCCGCCGCTCTCTGCCAACTGCTTGATGTGTCGCCTCGTTTCGTCCATCACTGCCCAATGGCCAGACCAAAGGGCGTCTGCCACGGGGCCTTTTTTGCGGCGAGCAAACAGGGCGCGCAACTGCTCGGCGTGCCTGAGGGTGTCGCTGGCCAAGGCCAAGTACATGGCTACAGGCGCAGAGAATGGTGCGTGCTTGGAGACGGCTGCCGACATCACAGGCCTCCCGCATCGGCATCGGTCAGCACGACGCCGGCCAAGCCGGGAATGCACATCAGCACGTCGATGAGGTGGCTGTCCGGTGGCGGGATATCCAGAGCCATGTAAGCGGCGCCTGCTGCTCTGAGGATGCCCTGCTGCACTCGGGCCTGCGCTGCCATGCACATGGCGTCCAAATCGAGCGCAGTGCGACCCTCTGGCCTTGCGTCTTGTATGGACGGTGCAACTACGTCGCGCCAGAAGCCCGCGCTTGAGCAATCGTGTCCGAGGGCAATGCACGATGCCTGAGTGCAGACGCGTGCACTGGTTGCGGTGCTTGGATTCAGTTGATTCATACGCTGCACTCCTTGCCTACTTGCTCCAAGCAGGCGAAAAAAAACCCGCCGATTTATTGGCGGGCTTGTCCTGTTGAGCACATGCGGCACCCCAGATAGGGCTGCTAGGATTCAAATATTTCGGAGGAGATGCTATGAAACGTCTTGGGTGGTTGCTCGCCAGTATGGCGACGCTTTCGACATTTGCGGCTGCTGATGAGGTCTCATACCGCAAGCAGTTCGGAGATTGGACCGCCGTCATTACGGCCAATGCCATGACTGATGAGCAGGTCTGCGGTGCGCTCTATTCAAAGGACAGCAGCATCGTTTATACGAGTAGAGACAGCTTCAAAGTCAACATGCGCGGCAAGGGTGGTGCATCGTTTTTTCGGTACCGCTTCGGTAAGTCTGTCCCGAGTCATGGCGAAACAGTGACCGACGACGAGAACAGCGTGATCAGCGTCCCCGTTTTTATAAGCGAGGTGCTGACGTTGCCGAATCTGGTGGTGACCGGGGAGACGGTTACCCGCGAGCCGATAAGCATAAACATCTCCCTTAAAGGTTTGAGCGCTGCTCGTGCGGCGTTGCAACAGCGCTGTACTGGCATGGTTGCGTTGCCTTCTATGCAAGAGCTTCCCGACTGGGCTTGGCAAGCTACGCCTAGCAAGCCCAAACAGTAGAGCGCTCGAAACGAAAGCCGCCGAAGGGCGGCTTTTTTGTGTCAAGGGTGACGCATGTGCTCAACAGGTTGTTAACGATCCGGGGGGCTACCCCGGTCGATGCGGTGGCGCCCGCCTGAGCGATGACTCAGGCAGGCGAATTACAAATCAATTTGTTGAGCGTGTCAACAAGGCAATTTGTAGCTCAGGGGAGTGTCCCGAAGGAGGCGTCCACGACGATCCCGGTGAACGTGTCTCCGGCTTTCATTTCTAGGTACTTGTGCGGCCAGTCAGGGTTGATGGCTTCAAGGTAGGGTTTCCCATCGATGACCGTATAGCGCTTGAAGGTTGCTTCGTTGTCGGCTTCCCTTCGCGCGATCACGAACTGGCCGGGCGTTGGGTCTTTGTCTGGATTGACGAACAGCAGCATGCCCTCCGGGAATGAGTAGCGCCCCTGTGGGTTGGTCATGGATTCGCCGCGCACTCGGAGCACATATCCCCTTGGCCCCAGGTTATGCGGGCTCATGTACCACTGCTCGGCCTGGTAGGGCGTGAAGGCTTCGCAGTTGCCGTTCCAGGCCCCAGCTTGCACCCAGGTGATTAGCGGATACAGGGCGCCTTGTCTGATGTCCGGGCCGGGTTCCACATTAGCGGGGGTGGAGATGTCTGTTGGCCTGCCGACGCCAGTAGCAAGCCAGACAGCGCTAACGCGAAGCGCTTCAGCGATCTTCACAAGATGTTTGCTGCCAGTGGCGTTGTTCTTTGGATCGAGCAAGTACTGGATTGCTTGCGGCTTGATGCCCACGGCACGCGCCAGTTCGCTTTGGCTGCTCATGCTTGCAAGTTCCATGGCGATGCGTATGCGCTCTGCGAGTTGTGGGCTGTGTTCTGACATGAGGGTGATGCTACAAATTTCTTTGTTTTGTCGGTTGCAAAATTCTTTGTAGTAAGATACAAAGCAGCTTGTTATGACTCAACAAACTGCTTTGAATCCTCACGATGCTCTGCTTGCTGCCATCAAGAAGGCGGGCGGTCAAGCCGCGCTTGCTCGTCTTATTGGGAAGAAGCAGGGGCATGTGTCCTATTGGCTGGACTCTGGGAACGGTGTCCCGGCTGAGTATTGCCCCCTCATCGAGGAGGGCACAGGTGTTCTTTGTGAGCAGTTGAGGCCGAGAGTCCGTTGGGATGTCCTGCTGCGCCGTGGTGCTGATGCGGCAGGGGATACCAATGCATAGTCTTTTTCCCCCCTCCAGCAACCCGGCAACGTCGCCCGGGATTCGTCTCCTTCCCCAACTTGGTGCCGCACTCGCGGGAAGGCGTGTGCGGCTTGCGTTGCTGGCTGGAGTGGGTCTTTCTTTTCGTCATGCCCGCAGTGTCTTGCGCACTGCGGGTTGTCGCCATCCTGAAATTTCAGCCGTTCAAGGGGAACGGCCTCGGCGTCATCGCGCGGGGATGGCTTGCCACTCTTCGTCCGGCGCCTCTCCGTCCGGGCGCTTGATCCACACCAATTTGAGCCTGTCCAGCAGGTCATCGGATGCCCATCCAGGTAGCGGGCGCCATTCGGATTTGGGGTCGTGCTTGCTTCGGTCGAAGGCCGCTTCTTGCGCGGTGTTTTCGAGCGCGAACCGCACCAGCGTTTGGCTGGCGTTTTCTGTGATCAGGCGGTGATTGAAGGTGTACGCGGCTGCGCGGTTCGTGTCCGGGTCAAGTAGCAGCGAGTAGGGCAGTTCCTGTTTCTTTTTAAGGGGAAAACTCATGGTCAAGATCTTTCATTTGGTTGGTGCACAGGGCAGCGGAAAGTCTACGCATGCTCAGATGCTGAGCAAGTTTTTTGAAGCGCAAGGCCTCAGGTGTGCGGGGGTGAACGATCCCGACTCGGAGTTCGTTAAGGACCGTGATGCCGCTATGAAGCACTGGCCCGAAGCGGACGTGATTTTTCTGGAGCATCTGCCAGGGGAGCAGTTCAAGGCTTTGCCGTGCGACCAGGTCATTTCCTTGGCGCGTGGCAATGATGGCGAGGCCATTGCGCGTGATGCGCTTTCCAGCGCTCAGGACCGCATTCGCCGAGCAACACGCGATCAGTTGCTGGCGGCCACGGTAGACCCATCACTGCATCTGCCGGATGGTGAATTGTTTGTCACGGCTCGGATGCGTCGGCCGTACAGCAAGGCTGCAGAGGTGGTGCCGCTGCACGTTTCGCGCCTGCCGCTCTGATTGGTTGCCCCATGACCCGCCGCTATTCCGCGACCGACTGGCGCGACATCTTCTACAACGCGGTGCGCGAGGCGCCTGGCGGCGTGACGGCTGCCGCTGCATTCCTGACCGACCGCCGCGAAAAGGCGATTCATCCCGAGGATCTGCGCAGGCGTCTGCGTGGTGCTGATGGCGAGTCGCTGAGCACAGAAATGCTTGAGCTGCTGAGCGAGTGGCTGATTGACATGGGGCGCCCGGATGCTCGGCGCTGGCTTCAGTCGTTCAACGCTCGTTTCTCCATGGCCTCCGCCTATCTGCCGCCCCCGCCCGAGGGTGGGTGGGCCTGCGAGGCCACGGCGATACGCCAGAAGGTCATGCAGATCACCGCGAAAAACGGATTGCTCGCCGGCATCTGCTCCCGCGTCACCGAAGACAACCAGATCGATAGCAGTGAGTGCGATGAGCTGGAAGCGGGCTGCATGGAAATCATCGAGCTGGTGTTTCGACTGCGCCGCAATGCGCGCCGTGCTGCTGGTCGGTCGGAGGACTTCACATGAGGCCTGCAGGCGAAGTTCGCCAGGCGTTGGTCCTGGCTTGTGAGCAACTGGCTACGCCTGGCAGTGGTTGCACTTTGCGGGAGTTGGCTGATGCGGCGCGTGTGGGCGTGGATGCCTGCCGGCGTGCCGTGGACAACATGCGCCGCGCCGGCGTGCTGGTCAAGGTGGGCGAGCGACGTGTGAGCTACCGCAATCGACCCGTGGCCTTGTATGCGCCCGTGGCCCAAAGGCCAGCGGCGAATGACGCTGATGGATGTGTGGGCTTGGCGCAAGCGCTGCGGGCCTGGGGGTAATCAATGGCGATGAGCAAGCTGCCGGTGGTTGGGACGCCGGCTTGTGTGGTTTTGCGCGCGCAAGGGGGTGTCTATGCAGGATCGTGAGGATCTTCCCCCCATCAAATTTGCGGATCTGGCCGATGCGTTGCTCAAGGGGGCTGACCGTCTTGTGCCGGCCTGGCTGCCAGGGGGCGAGATTGTTGGCCATGAGTACAAGTGCGCCAGCCTGGCCGGGGGCAAGGGCGGCAGTTGCAGCATCAACCTCAACACGGGGATGTGGGGCGATTTCCAGTCTGGCGAAAGCGGCCGCGATCTGCTGGATTTGTATGCGCAGATCCACGGGCTGGGCCTTGCCAAGGCCGCAATACAGGTGGCGCAGGAGGAGGGGCTTGAAGATGTCGCTGGCCTTGTGAAATATGGATCTCGCGCGGGCAAGTCTGCGCCGGTTTCCAATCCGCGCCCGCAGCCCGAACAACCGCCAAAGCGCGAGCGGGAATCGGAGTGGAGCACGATGCGGCCTGTGCCGGACTATGCGCCTGCGCCTACGTTCACGCACTATCACCGCACAGCCAGTGATCTTGTCCATACGGCAGAGTACCGCCTGGGTGGCGATCTGCATGGCTATGTCGCGCGCTTTTTGACAAGCGATGGCGGCAAGGACACGCTGCCCTACACGTTCTGTCTGTCGGCCAAGGACGGGGCCAGCAAATGGCATTGGCGCCAGTGGGATGAGCCGCGCCCGTTGTATCTGCCATCGCACCGGATGCCCGAGGGGCGGACAGTGATCCTTGTCGAGGGCGAGATCAAGGGCGAGGTGCTGCAGCAGTTGCTGGATGCCATCTCGCCAGGCGTCTATTGCGTTGCATCCTGGCCGGGAGGTTCCAAGGCCTGGAAGCGGGCGGATTGGAGCTGGCTGGCAGGCAACACGGTGCTGCTGTGGCCCGACTGCGATGCAAAGCACATGCCGCTGACTCCGGCTGAGCGCAAGTCTGTCAAGGGCGACGACGCGGCGCGCGAGGCGTTGGAGTCTGGCAAGCCTTTGCTGCCTGAGCAAAAACAGCCTGGCATGGCTGCGATGTTGGGCATTGGCAAGCTGCTGCGCGATACGCACGGCTGCACAGTGAGCATGTTGCCCATTCCCAAACCCGGTGATGTCAAGGATGGATGGGATGCACGCGATGCCATTGAAGCGGACGGATGGGACGGGGAAGCTGTTCTGCGGTTCTTCGGCCAGGCGCAGCCTTTTATCGAGGCCGCAGCAGACCAGGCCGGCGAAGCTGCAGGCCCGGCGCCCGGCGCTAAAACCCCCGTTGGCACGGGCGGCGGTGGTGATGCGCCCCAGGGTGGCGGCGCTGGCTTTGATGAGCCGTTGGAAGATGATGGCCCGATGGTGCGCATCGGCGGGAAGATGGTCCCCGAATGGATGTCGTACTACTACGACGCTGAGAAATCCCGCTGGAACGTTTCGCGCAAGCTGGTGATTGCCTGTCTTGAGCGGTTGCCTGAGCTGCGGGATGTGCTGGGGTACGACGAGCTGCGAAACACCGTGCAATGCCGCAAGGCTTGGCCGTGGCCCTACGCCCGGGCAGGCGAGGTGCGTAATGCTGATGCGCTGCTGCTGGGCAAATGGCTGACCGACACCTACGGACTGCCCAGCATCAGCAAGGCGGCACTTGATGAGGGCTTGCTGACCGTGGCGAGCACGCGTCGCTTTCACCCGATCCGCGAGTATCTGGCGGGGCTGACTTGGGATGGCAAGCCTCGGCTGAGCAAGTGGCTGATTCACGCCTTGGGCGAGACGCCCGATACGCTGCGGCCGGCAATGTTCGAGTACCTGGGGCTTGTGAGCAAGTATTGGGTGCTGGGCATGGTCTATCGGGTGATGGAGCCGGGCTGCAAGTACGACTATTGCCCGGTACTGGAAGGTGCCGGCGGACTGCGCAAATCGACCCTCGTTGAGGTGCTGGCCAGCAGCGAGTTCTACAGCGATACCGCCTTCGAGGTGGGGCGCGGCAAGGAGGCGCAAGAGCAGGTGCAGGGCATCTGGGTCTATGAGATCGCTGAGCTGTCGCACTTCAGCAAGGCCGAGGTGGGCGCCATCAAGGCCTTTATCTCTGCGAAGGTGGACCGCTACCGGGTGGCCTATGGAACCACGGTGGAGAGCTTTCCCCGGCAGTGCGTGCTGGTGGGCACCACCAACGAGGACACCTACCTGCGAGACCGCACGGGCAATCGCCGCTTCTGGCCTGTGCCTGTGCGCCATCGCATCAATACGGATTGGGTTGCCGAAAAGCGCGAGCAACTGCTGGCCGAGGCCTTCGCGTTGTACCTGCAGGGCGAGGCTTACATTCCTTCGCCCGAGCAGGAGGAGCGGTTGTTCAAGCCGATGCAGGACAGCCGCCTGGTAGAGACGGCGGTCGAAAGCGAACTGCTGCATGTGCTGACTCGGCCGTCACAGCCTGCAGGTATCGGCGCGCTGGTCAATCACGCAACGGACTTCGTGACCATGTCTCAATTGGTGCAGGCCCTGGCTGTGGATGCCGCCAAGGCGCCGCCCGGCTTGCAGACACAGATCACGGGCTGGCTCAAACATGAGGGCTGGGAGCGTGTGAAAAAGCAGGTCCATGGCGTGCGTGCCTGGGGCTTCGCGCGGCCGCGCAACTGGCCCCCAGAGGACCGCCCCAGCGGTCTGGACACGCCCGCGCCAGCTGATGAGTCAGCTCCTGCGGCGCCCGTTGTGCCCGCTGTCTACCTGGCTCCTCCTGTGCCGCCTTCGCCTGCTGCTGAGCCGGCGCCCTGGGATGTCCATGAGCCGTTCTGATCTTCAACCCTTTTCGATGTGGGCAGCGCCTGAAACGCGCCGCACCGCATGCGCTGCTGGAGGCGTGATTCGCTGCAGCGTGCCCAGTGCTGGGCCGGTGGTCGCTATTCGGCCCCGATGCGGAGCGGTGGCGGGGATGGCCTGCCCTTCGCCCATGACCTGAGTGTCCAAGTGTCCAGGGTGTCCAAGGTTTTGCTATGGACACCATCGGCCACCACTTCCCCATTCCCTGGGGTTGCAGCCGCTGCATTGTCTGTGCGGTTGGGCGGGTGGCCGGGCTTGTGCAGCGGCGGGCGGGCACAGGCTGGCGAGCAGGGGCGCGGGCGCGCTCGCGCGGATTCGGGCGGTTACCCGTTATCTCTATAGGTTGGGATGGACAGTATGGACACTCGGACACAAGCAGGATCAGCAGGGCCGGCAAGCAAGCCGGATGGGCAGCAGTGGACAGCAGAGGACAGGCGCCGTATCGAGCAGGGGCAGCAGATCATCAAGAGCAACATGCCCGGGGTCTATGGGCACATCTGCAAAGCGGCGGCTGCAGACAAAAGGATCTGGGGCTTGGTGCGGATGGGCCTGGCGGGTCGGCCCAACTGCTTTTGGGCGATGGAAGGCCCGCAACTGGCTGGCACGCCCTTCGTCGCGTGGGCGAGTTTGGACGCACCTGCGAAGCTGCTGCAGCAGATGGCGCGCCCCGCCTTTGTCTGCCTGCTCGGACCTCTGCCCCGGGAGGATTGACCATGGCGCGCATTGAGCGGATCAAACAGCGGCTGGACAACTGGGCCTTGTGGCGGGCGCGGCGCGACGGGCACGGTCTAGGTTTTCCATCGCAAAACATGCTCGCTGCCTGGATGGCGAGTGCCGAGCAGCGGCCCAAGCTGCGCGAGTCAGTGATCCCCGTCCTGCACCTTGAGGCAGAGGAGACAGACAAGGCGGTCCAGTCCCTCAAGCCCAGCAAGCCGCATCTGCATCAGACCCTTGAGCTGATCTACCTGCGGGACCTGGGGGTGCAGGGCACGGCCAGAAGGATAGGCAGGGCACCGTCTACCGTGCATGCGCAGCTTGAGGCCGCAGACCGCGCCATTGATGAATGGTTGGTGGCAATGGTGCAGGAGCGGGAGCGAAAGCTGGCCCAGCTCTGGGCGGTCAAGCCGCGCCCGGATAGTTTTACGTCATAGAGAGTCCTGGTACATTTCAGGCAACTTGTGGAAGGTGTCCCAACCCACTGACCCAAGTCCAACCCTGCCAAGCGCGAGCCTGGTGGGGTTTTCTTTTTGTCCCCCTCGGAGTATCTATGACGCCGGAGACCCGCCGAGCCATCAGCCGCCAGGACCACGATGAGCGGCGAGGCTCAGCTTCGTCGCGTGGCTACGGTGCCGCCTGGCGCGCTGCTCGGGACCAGTTCTTGCGGGATCACCCGCTGTGTGCTGAGCACGGAAAGCGTGGCGAGTCGATCCCGGCCCAGGTCGTGGATCACATCGTTGCGCCTCGCCTTGCTGAAGCCCGGGAATCTGGAGACCCGGAGCGCATGGGCGAAGCGCAGCGGCTTTTCTGGAGCCGGTCCAACTGGCAGCCGCTGTGCAAGCTGTGCCACGACTCGGACAAGCAGCGCCTTGAGAAGTCCGGGCGTGTCGCCGGTTGCGGGCCAGATGGTCGCCCGCTGGACCCGCGTCACCCGTGGAATCGGCCCGCCGCATCGACGATTTCGGCGTTTTTGGCCCGATCCGGCCCAAAACCTGCTCCGAGGGGGTAGGGGGGTGAAAAACTTTCGCCCTTTTTAGCAAGAGACCGACCGTTCCTCTCCGTACGCAAAATGCGGGAAATATGGGGAGGGGGGTATACGACAGGAGGCACCCCAATGGCTGGAAACGCCAATTCCGGGCGCAGTGCAAAACCGCCGTTCCTGCATCTGGCGGGTGGCAATCCCGGAAAAAAAGACGCGGCTGCTCTGCTGCGCGAGCAGGAGGCCAACACTGTTTCCGCCAGCGAGCCTGACATGCCCGAGGTGCTCACGCTGGAAGCGCGGGAAGAGTGGAAGCGCGTGATGCCCGACTTGCTGCTGCTGGGCTGGGTGCACCGTATCGATGTCATGGCGCTTTCGTCCTACTGCGAGGCGGTGGCCGACTGGCGGCGCTTTCGTGCGCTGATCGTCAAGAAGAATGCAGAGCAGGCCGAGGCGGGCGATGTGCAGACTTATGCGACGGGCGCCAAGCAAATCAGCGTGTGGCGGCAACTCGCCAACGATGCCGAGAAGCGGGCAAACGCCGCCGGCGCGTTGTTCGGTATGTCGCCCCTGGCGCGACGAAACATGAAGGCCCAAGCGGCGCCGCAAGGGGAGTTGTTCGGCAATGACGAAAAGGACGCTGCCGCTCGCTACTTCTGACTGCCGGGTGAAGAAGTTCGCCCGCCGGGTGCTGCAGGGGCGAATCATTGCGGGGCCGTATGTGCGGGCCGCGTGCAAGCGCCATCTGCAGGATCTGAAGCAGGGGCACAAGCGTGGCCTGGTGTGGGATCAGGCTGCAGCAGACCGAGCCATCGGATTCTTCGAGGATGTGCTCAAGCTCAACGGTGGCGAATACGAAGGCAGGCCTTTCCTGCTGGCCCCGTGGCAGGCGTTCATCGTTGGCAGTCTGTACGGGTGGTATACGGCGGACGGCTACCGGCGCTTCCGCGTTGTCTACATCGAGACCGGCAAGGGGTCGGGCAAAAGCCCGCTTGTCGCCGGAATCGGGTTGTACGGCCTGACGGCCGACAAAGAACAGCGCGCCGAGATCTACGCTGCCGCGACCAAGAAAGACCAGGCACAGATCCTGTTCCGCGATGCCGTGGCGATGGTCAACCAGTCGCCGCATTTGCAATCGCGCCTGGTGCAGTCGGGCCGTGATGAGAAGGTTTGGAACCTCTTCTATGCGGAGACGAACAGTTTCTTTAAATGTATCTCTGCAGATGAAGGGCAGTCCGGCCCGCGTCCGCATGTCGGGCTGATCGATGAGGTGCACGAGCACAAGACGGCGACGGTGATTGACATGATGGTGGCCGGCATGAAAAGCCGCCGGCGTGCCATGGTGGTGATGATCACCAACAGCGGCAGCGACAAGACGACGCCGTGCGGCCAGTACCACGACTACGGTGCAGACGTGTGCACCGGGCGTGCACAGGATGACCATTTCTTTGGCTTCATCTGCTCGCTGGACAAGGGCGATGACCCGATCAACGATGAACGGTGCTGGCCGAAGGTCAACCCGTCGCTGCGCTTTCGCCTGGCAGGGCAGCGCGAGGGCATCCCGGGCTATCAGTATCTGCGTGCCCAGGTGCAGAACGCGCGAGGCATGCCGGCGAAGTTGGCCAAGGTCTTGCGCCTCAATTTCTGTGTATGGACGCAGGCCGAATCGCCATGGCTCGACTGGGAGATATGGGCGGCGGCCGAGGGGAAGGTGCCGCTGCAGCTGCTGCGACATCGCAAGGCGGTGGGCGCGCTGGACCTGTCCAGTACGACCGACCTGACGGCCTTCGTTATGCTGTTCTTTCCGACGCTGGAAGATCCTTATTGGCGGCTGATGCCGTACTTCTGGATTCCAGATCACGACCTGGACGAACGGGAGAAGCGCGACAAGGTGCCCTACCGGCAGTGGATTGCCGAGCGCTGGCTGGAGACCACGCCAGGCAGAGCGGTGAGCCGGTTGTTTGTGCTGCGGCGCCTGCAGGCCATCAGCGCCTATTTCACGGGGCTGGAGCGCATCGCGTTCGACCGCTGGCGTATCGAAGATGTGATTCAGCTGATGGCCGAGCACGGGATAACGCTGCCGCCCCTGGTTGGCTTCGGTCAGGGGTATGAGTCTTTCGGGCCGGCCGTCGATGAGTTTGAACGCCGGCTGCTGGGTGCGCCTGTGGATTCGGGAAGTGCAGACGAGCCGGCCGAGCTGCTCGCCGAAGTGGAGCAACTGCGCCATGACGGCAACCCGGTGCTGACATGGAACGCCGCCAATGCGGTGTTGACCCATGACCCGGCGAATAACCGCAAGGTGGACAAAGCCAAGTCCGTGGGCCGGATTGACGGCGTTGTTGCCTCAATCATGGCCTGTGGCATCAGCGGCAAGGGTCGCAAGTTGGGCGGCCCGTCCGTCTATGACAAGGGGATAAAGATATGAAGTTTCAGCTGCCGAGTTTTCGGGTGGCACTGGTGCTGCTGTCGCTGCTGTGCGGCCTGCTGGGCTTCGGCTTGGTGGTGGCGGGCATTTGGCGCATGCATCCACCATCTGCCATGGTGGTGGCGGGCGTCGCCCTTGTCGCCTACGCCTGGCGTGTTGACCGCGCCGCATCTGGCGTGGCTGCGCTTGCGGCTGCACGCGGGGAGGGGTAAGACATGTTCTTTTCTTCCTTGGTTGGCGCCAATGAGGGCCTGGTGTCTAGCGGCTCCAGCGGCTTTTGGCGTGGACTGATCGGGGCCGCTCGCAGCAGCTCTGGCATGCGTGTGACGCCAGAATCTGCGCTGGCCCTGCCGATCATTCAGAACTGCGTCACGCTGCTGGCCGAAAGCCTGGCGCAACTGCCGCTTGAACTCTACGAGCGCAAGGGCGGCGGGCAACGCGAGTCGGCGAGCAGCCATCCGCTGTATCAGGTGCTGCGCTACACGCCCAACCCGTTCCAGACACCGTATGACCGGGTGGAGCTGTCGCAGATGTCCGCAGGCCTGCGCGGCAATTCGTACACGTTCATTGAGCGTGGGCGGGACGGCCAGGTGGCGCAGCTGTGGCCCCTGGATACGGCAAAGGTGACCGTGCTCAAGGGGCCTGACATGCTGCCGTATTACCAGGTGGCTGGCGTGTCCGATCCTCTGCCTATGCGCCTGGTCCATCACGTTCGATGGCATTCCCACAATGGCTATGTCGGGCTGTCCCCAATTGAGCTGCACGCCGACTCCATTGGCCTCGCCCAAGCGGTGCGCCAGTACACCGGCAAGTCGTTTGCCAATGGCGTCACGCTGTCAGGGGTGATCGAGCGGCCGAAGGAAGTGGCCGCGATCAAGGAGCAGGGGACCATTGACTCCATCGTGAACCAGTGGGGCAGCAAATTCAGCGGCGTGGACAACGCCAGGAAAGTGGCGCTGCTGCAGGAGGGCATGACGTTCAAGCCGGTGTCCATGAGCAATGTGGACGCGGACGTGGCGGCCATCCTGAAGCTGTCGGGCGTGGATGCCGCGCGCATCTACAAGGTGCCGCTGCCCATGGTCAACGACCTGGACAAGGCCAACTACAACACGATTGAGCAGCTGCTGATTCACTTCGTGGTGTTCGCACTGTTGCCCTGGGCCAAGCGGCATGAACAGGCCATGATGCGCGACTTTCTGCTGGACGATGAGCGGCCGCGCTACTTCATCGAATTCAACCTGTCGGGCCTCATGCGGGGCGATCAAAAGAGCCGCTATGAGGCCTATGCCATCGGGCGGCAATGGGGCTGGCTCTCTGTCAACGACATCCGGCGCCTGGAGAACCTGCCGCCCGTGGCCGGGGGCGATACCTACCTGCAGCCGCTCAACATGGTTGCGGCGGGTGCTGCGGCGCCCGATCCGAAGAATCCCGCAGTGCGGGCCCAGCTGGAGATCCAGCGGCAAGAAATCGAAAGGCTCCTGATCCAATGAAAAGCTATCTTCGCGCAGCGGGCCTACTGTTCAATCAGCCGCTGCTCACTACCCCGGATGCCATGGACATGGCGGTGCGCTGGGCCAATCAGGTGATGAGCCTGAACATCATCAACATGGCCCCGGTGGCAGAGCCCCGCATGTGGCACGACGATGACGACTACGAGTCGCGCATTGCCCGCGAAGAAGAGCGGCGCCGTGCCAACCTGCAGGCCACGGGCGTGCAGGTGATCCCGGTCCATGGGCTGCTGGTCAGCCGTGCGGCGCACCTCAATGTCTGCGAGACCATGACCAGCTACGAGGATCTGCGCAGCCAGCTGCGCCAGGCGGTCGCTGATCCCCTGGTCGAGCGCATCGTGCTGGACATCGACAGCCCGGGGGGCGCTGCCACCGGCGCCTTTGAGCTGGCGGCGGATCTGCGGTCCATGGCTTTGCAAAAGCAAATCATCGGCCTGGTCAATTTCTCGGCCTACAGCGGCGGCTACCTGATCGGCGCGGCGTGCACCGAACTGGTGGTAAGCCGCACCAGCGGCGTGGGCAGCATCGGAGTGATCGCCAAGCACATGGACCGCTCGGCCATGCTGGAGCGCGAAGGGATCAAGGTCACAACCGTGTATGCAGGCGCGCATAAAAACGACCTGTCGCCGCATGAGCCGCTGACAGAACAGTCCATGAAGTTCCTGCAGGAACTGGTCAACGAAGGCTATGACATGTTCGTGAATGCCGTGGCCGAGTATCGGGGCCTGAGCGCCTCTGTCGTGCGCGCCACTGAGGCTGGTCTCTACCGTGGCCAGGCCGCTATCTCCGCAGGCCTCGCCGACCGGCTGCAGACCCCCACAGATGCCCTGGACGGTATCACCCGCGCCGTGGCCGAAAGCCGCGCCAATCGCCCCGCGCCTGGCCGGCTGGCTGTGCGTGCTGCTGCAGCCCATCTGCAAGCCCAGATCTGACCGCGTTCGCGGCAGTTTTCCGGCCCGCCTCGGCGGGCTTTTTTCATTGCTCTTTAGGAAGCAAAACCATGTCCCTTGTGACCCAACTGCGTAGCGAACGCGCCCAGCTCAATGAAACGCTGCAGGCCCTCGCAAAGAAGGATGCCGCCGGCGAGCAACTGTCTGCAGAAGAGCTGCAGCAGTTCACATCGCTGGAAACCCAAATCGGCGAGCTGTCCGCCAAGATTGCACGCGCCGAATCCGCCGAGCGCCTCAATGCTGCGGCGGCGGTGCCCGTCAACGAAAGCGCGCGCGGCATCAACGGCCCGCCTGCCGGCGCCCACGTCTCCGTTACCGACAACGCCCCGCCGGGCGCGTCCGTCGCCCAGGTGGCGCGCCTGCTGGCCGCTGCTGGCGGCAACCAGCAGCATGCGGCCCAGATGGCGCAAGAGGGCGGTTTCGGGCAAGACATCGTGCAGACCCTGAGCACGGTCACCCCGGGCGCGGGTGGTGTGCTGATCCCCGCCAACATGGCCGCCTCGGTGATCGAGGCGCTGCGCCCTCGCTCTGTCGTGCGGTCCATGGGGGCGGTCAGCCTGCCCCTGGTCAACGGCAACATGACGCTGCCGCGCATCAAGGACTCCACGGTGGTGGGCTACATCGGCACTGAAACCGATATCCCGGTGACCGACATGACCTTCGCGGACATGAAGCTGCAGGCCAAGAAGATGGGCGCCCTGGTGCCGATCAGCAATGACCTGCTGTCGTTCGCTGGCATCAATCCGCGCGTGGACAGCATCGTCGCCAATGACCTGCTGATCAGCACCGGCCTGGCCGAGGATCTGCACTACATCCGCTCGGCGGGCAGTGCCCTGCTGCCCAAAGGCCTGCGCTACTGGGCGCTGCCGGGCAATGTGGTGGACGCGCCCGTCGATCCGGACCTCAAGGCCATCGACCTGTTCCTGGGCGGCCTGATGCTGCGCCTGGAAGCCGCCAATGCCGCGATGGCCAACTGCGGCTGGCTGATGCATCCGCGCACCATCCGCTGGCTCCAGTCGCTGCGCGACGGCAACGGCAACAAGGCCTATCCCGAGATCGATCAGGGCCAGCTCAAGGGCTACCGCTTCGGCCTGTCCACACAGATCCCGGTGAACCTGGGCGCCGGCGGCGATGAGTCGGAAATCTACTTCGTGGACTTCTCCGATTGCTACATCGGCGAAACGGGGCAGCTGTCCATCGCCTACAGCACCGAGGCCTCCTACAAGGACGCGGGCGGAAACATGGTGTCCGCCTTCCAGCGCGATCAGACCCTGGTGCGTGTGATCGCGCACAACGATTTCGGCGTGCGCCATGTCGAGTCCGTTGCGGTCGGCGCCAAGGTGAAGTGGGGCGCGGGCATGTGAGATGACGCCCCGGCAGGCGCCGGGGCGCAACCAATCGAAAGGACAAGGCGATGAGCAAGCAAGAAGCAGGCAAACAAGAGATTGTTGCGGTGGTGTTCCTGAAGCACTGGCGCGGCTACAACCCGGGCGAAACCGCAGCATTTCCGGCGGACCAGGCGGACCGCCTGGAAGCGGGTGACGTGGCCGAGAAATCGGGCACTGCGAGCGGTGCCGTAACCAGCGGGCGGGGTGCACGCGGCGCGGCGGGCCGTGGTGGTGGCAAGTCCGCAGCGCGTGACGCGGCGCAAACGGCGGACGGGGAAAGCGGTGCTGACGGTACTCCGGCTGCTTCTGCAGCGGCGGCAACTGCTGCTGCCAGCGCAGAGGCGGGGCTGGGCGCGGGCGCTGCGGGCAACCTCAACGCTGACCGGCCCTGACCATGGCCCGGCGCAAGCGTTACGCAGGCGATCCCGTGCTGTCTGCGGCCGAGGTCGCGCAATGGTGCCGCGAGCACATCGATGACCTGCAGCGCTCGCTGGTTGAAAACATCATCGTGCCGGGCGTGACGCAGATGTGCGAGGCGGAAACCGGGGCGGCCATCCGTACGGCGGAGTATGTCGAAGACTGGTCGCAAGACCGTTTGGGCAATGCGCTGGATGTCGGCCAGGTGCGTTCCGTCAGCAGCGTGACCGTGCTGCGCGCGGGTGCAGATCCGATCCCGGTTGAGGGCTTCGAGCTGGAGGTGGACCAGCGTGTCGGCCGCGTCGTTTTCGTGGGCGGCCGGCCGCCTGGTCGTCTGCGCATCGAGTACGTGGCCGGGGTCGATCTTGACGCATACCCATCGGTACGCACCTGGCTGCTGCTGCAGGCGGGGACGCTGTATCAACAGCGGGAAGCCCTGGTGACCGGAACCATTGTTTCCGAACTTCCCTTGAAATTCCTGGGCAGCATGCTGGCGGAGATCGCCGTGCCGCCCCGATTCTGAAAGGTGGCCCATGCTGCAATCAGGAAGGCTCAGGCGCCTTATCGTGATCGAGGCTCTCCAGCAGGGCAAAGACGGCTCAGGCGGCATTGTTCGGGCATGGACTCCGGTCACACCGACCGATGGCATCTATGCCGGGCACACCAGTGATTCGGGCACATTGCGCCCCGCCACCAAGGCGGCAGGGGGTGAGGTGCCTGTGTCTGCGGAGGTGTTTACGCTGCGTTGGCGCGACGGCATCAAGGCTGGCATGCGCGTGGTCAGTCGCGGTCTGTACTACCAGATTCGACATGTCAAAGATCTGGCGGATCGCCATGAGACGCTGATCCTGACCTGCGAAACGGGGGTGCGCGATGGCTGACAAACCCGATGTCACAGGCGTGCCCGACCTGACCGCAGCGTTTCGGGAAGTCCGCGAGGACATGGCATTGAAGGTCTCGCGGCGCATGGTGGTAGCCGGGGGCAAGGTGATCACGGAGCGCGCCAAAGCGATTGCCAAGGCAAACGGCTCGGTGATCAGCGGCGCCATGGTCGAGAACATCGCAATCAAGCGCGAGCACAACGCCCCGGACGGGACCGCGCAGTATCACATCGGTGTGCGTCACGGCCGCGACCAGACCAAGCGCGTACAGGCCAAGGGGCAAAAGCGCCTGGTCGTGAGCCGGGGTCGCATCAAGGTGCGGCGCGACAACGACCCGTTCTACTGGCGCTGGGTCGAGACCGGCCGCCGTGTGGTCCCCGCATCGGTCAAGTCCGGCACCACGACATACACCCAGCGACTGCGCAATGGCCGCGTGGTGGTGCGCTCGCGCAAGTACGAGGCCTCAAGTCTGCGTGCGCGCCGGCGTGCTGCCTCGCAGGGCGTGGTCGGCCGCAAACCGTTCATCGAACCCGCGCTGCAACAGGAGCGAGACAACGCGATCACGGCCATGGAACGGGCGCTGAATCGTTACCTGGCTAGCGAACGAAAGAAGGGAGGCACATGACGGCAGCTCCAAGCATTCACCAGCGCTTGCAGCCTGTGCTGGAAACGGCGCTGGACACATGGTGGAAAGAGCTTCCTGCAGACCCGACCTGGCCAGCGGCTGTTTTCAGCGTCGAGACGGCACCGGAACCCGGATGGTGCGCCGGCGGCGGCTATGACGCCCACGACGCCACGGTGATCGTGCTCAGCCGCAGCGCGGCCGAGCTGGACACCCTGCTGCCGACCAGCGGCGGCGGCAGCGTGCGCGCGGCTGTCGAGGCCATGGAGCACTACCAATGGGAAGTGGGCTGCGAGGACGCGGACTATGAGGATGACCCTCAGGTCTACGCCCGCGCCTTGATCGTGCGCTTGCGCACGCCCCGATTCATCACAGCAAAGGACACGCCATGACGGCAAAGAAAGACAAGGACGAGGCAGTGCACACGTCTGCACCGGCCCCGCAGAACACCAAGCCGGCCAAGCCCGCGCACCACCAGGCCACCGCGCTGCCGCCCCGGGATGCGTTCCACGGCAAGGCGGGCCGCTACGTGCGCGACCCTGCGACCGGCCTGCGCGTGCCGCAACCCTGAGCCCCGGCTCCATCCCTCAACCTCTGAAAGGAATTCCCATGGCAAAGTCCATGAAACAGATGCTGCTGCTGGCGATGGTCCAGACGGCGGCAGGCGCTGCGGCCACGCCCACGGCGGCGGCCAATGCCATCCTGTGCCGGGCGCTGATGCCCGAGCCCATTACGGCCGAGCAGGTGGCGCGCGATCTGATCCGCCCGTACAAGGGCAACAGCGGCAAGCTCACGTCCGGCGAGCATCGCAAGCTGACGTGCGAAGTGGAAATCGCCGGCAGCGGCACGCCAGGCGTGGCGCCTGCCTATGGCGACCTGCTGCAGGCCTGCGGCTTCGCGGAGACCGTCACGGCCGGCACCGACGTGCAGTACACGCTGGTGAGCGGCGGTGAGCCGCTGCTGACGCTGTATGGCTATCTGGATGGCACGCTGTTTAAGATCGTGGACGCCAAGGGTACGGTCAGCTTCGAACTGAATCCCAAGGGCATCCCCGTCATGAAATTCGAGTTCCTGGGCGCTTACTCCAAGCCGGAGGAGGGCGCCATGCCCACGGGCGTGGATTACTCGAAGTTCATGCAGCCCAAGGTCGTTGGCAAGACCAACACGCCCACGCTCACCATCTTCGGGCATAGCGCCTGCACCAGCGCGTTTTCGGTCAACCTGGCCAATCAGTTGAACTGGCGCGAGCTGATCAACTGCGCCGGCGCGGCAAGCCCCGACCGCCAGCCCACGGGCTCCATCACCATGGAGTTTCCGAAGGTCACGACAAAGGACTGGACCGAGATCGTGCGCAACAGCGAGCGCGGCCCGGCCGTGATCATCCACGGCGTGGACCCCGGCAACATCGTGGAGCTGCAGATGCCCAACATCCAGCCCGGCCCGTTCACGCTCAGCGATGACCAGGGCGTGGCAATGATGGCCTTGCCCTTCGACCTGGTGCCCATCGTCGGCGATGACGAATTGGTGCTGATCGTGCGCTGACCAGTCCCTGTTTCCCCTCACCCGAGGCCGCTCTATGCGGCCTTTTTCTTTTTTAGTTTCATCTCGTCAGGAGTCAATCCATGTTCAACCTCACTCCCTCGGAAACCTTCAAGGAAACCGTCAAGATCCAGACCAAGACCGAAAGCGGCCTGTGGCGCGAAGAGTCCTTCACCGCCGTTTTCAAGCGCACGGCAGAGGAGCGCCGCCAGGAGCTGCACAACAAGCCGTTCGGCGAGGTCGTGGATGAAGTCCTGGTGGGCTGGGACATGGTGGACCTGCAGCGCAAGCCCGTGGAATTCACGCCCGAGAACAAGGCCGCGTTCCTGCAGATCCCCGCTGCCGTCCGTGAAACGGCCATCACCTATCTGCGCACCAACGCGGGCGCCAAAGAAAAAAACTGATCGAGGCCGCGCGCTGGTGGGCGGGCATACGCCCGCAGGCTGTCGATCCCTTCGCGCCGCAGGAATCCATGCTGGAGGCCATGCGCGCGATGGGTGCGCCGGCGCAAGACATCGAGCGCGTGGCGCAGGCCATTGCCGAGCAGCGCGCGGCCGTCGAGCGGCCCCCCGAAGAGTTCGGGGTGTACCGCGAGAACTGGGCCACGGTGCAGGCCTGGGGTGCCGTGGAAACCCAATGGAACTGGCTTCCTCCGCCCGTCAGTGTTTTAGGGGGCGCAGGCATGCCGGTGCGCACAGGCCTGAACTATGCCGGCGTGACCGCTTGGCTTGAGCTGTTCATGCCTGTGCGAAAGCGGCGCGGCGTCATGCAGGGGCTGATGTTGATGGAGCGCGCCGGCTTGGCGGCGCTCAATGAAATTCGAGAACAAGAGGAGGGCTAGCTATGTCGGCATTGGGTTCTCTGGTCGTCAAGCTCGCGCTGGAGTATGCGCAGTTCAGCCAGGGGCTGCAGTCCTCGGAGCAGGACGTCAAGCAGCACGCCAAGCGTGTGCAGGACGCATACGACAACATGGCCGCCGGCGTGTCGGCGCGTATGGACAGCCTCAAGGGCTCCATCCTGGCGGCCATCGGCGGCGCCGTCAGTGTGGTGGGGATTACCTCGGCCATCGCCAAGATCAAGCAGGAAACCATCGACGCCGAGAAGGAACAGACCCAGCTCGCGGCGGCGATCAAGTCCACTGGCAGCGCCGCTGGCTGGAGCATTGAGCGGCTCAACGCCATGGCTGATTCCATGGAGAAGACCAGCACTTTCAGTGCCGGTCAGATCAACCAGGCCCAGACCCGCATGCTCAGCTATGCGGGGGTGGTGGGCGAGCAGTTCCCGCGCGCCATGCAGGCCGTGATCGACATGTCCGAGCGCATGGGCTACGAAGTCACGGCCTCGGCCGAGACCATCGGCAAGGCGCTGGACGTGCCCAGCGAGGGCCTCACTGCGCTGTCAAAGCAGGGCTTTCGCTTCACCGACGCACAGAAAGAGCTGGTCAAGCAATTCGAGCGCACGGGCCAGACGGCCAAGGCGCAGGACATCATCCTACAGGCCCTGGAGTCGAGCTACGGCGGCGCGGCCAAGGCGGCGCGTGACACGCTGGGCGGCTCGCTGACAGCGGTCAGCAACACCATCAACAGCCTCATGACGGCGGACAGTGCAAGCCTGCCAGGCCTGCGCGATAGCGTTGAGGGGCTCAACAGCACGCTCAACAGCGATGACGTCCGCAACGGCTTGCAGACGCTGATTGGCGGCCTGGTGGACGTGGGCAGCTTTGCCGCCAGCAGCATGGCGGGCATCGTCAAGCTGGGCCAGGCCGTGGCCGAGTACAAGGGCGAAATTGGGATGGCCCTGGGCATGATCGCCGGTGCAGCTACTGCGGCTGGTGCCATGCAAGTGGCGGCGGCCATTGGGGGCATCGGTGGCGTGGCCGGCGCGGTTGGAAAGCTTGCTGCCGCCTTTGGGGCGCTGACGGCTGTCATGGCTGCCAATCCGGCCGGCCTTGCCTTGCTGGGCGTGGGCGCCGCTGTGGGTGGCGCTGTCGTGCTTGCGCACGATACGGAGCGTCAGGCGCTTGCCATGGAGCGGGCTGCCGAGGGCCGGGAAAAATGGCTGCGCAGCCAGCGCGAGCAAATGCAGCAGCTCGTTGAGCTGGACCCGGGCAATGCGAACTATGCCCGTCAGCTCAGCGCGATTGGCGAGGAGTTGGACAAGGTGGTCGCGGCCCGCAACGCCGCTGCGGCCACGACAGCCAACGCTGCGGATGACCTTGCCGAATCGGTCAGCGGTGTCTCTACCGCAGCCGCCAGCACCGGGCAGGCACTGGGGCAGTCGGAGGACTGGATTCGCAAATACGGCACGGCCGCCCAGAAGGCAGCGCTTGAAATCGAGGAGTGGAAGCGAAAGCTGGGGGCTGCCTTCACGCCTGAAATGCAGCGCCAGATCGAGGAGACCTATGCCAGGCAGGACGCTGGCGCCAAGGCCGGCGCGCAGTCGGCCAAGCAGCTGCAGACGGCCTATGACAACCTCCTGCAGTCCATTGCTGAAAAAACCAGCGAGCAGCAGCAAGAGCTGACGAGCGGTGAAAAGCTGGCCGAGTCCGACAAGATCCGCATCAAGTTCAATGAGGACCTCAAGGACTCGCTCAAGGGGCTGAGCGATGCGCAACGGGCCAATGTGCTGGCGAAGATAGACAGCCTGGCTGCGTTGGAAAAAGAGAACGCTGCCCAAAAGGAATTTCTGCGCATTGCGGATCTGGAGCGCACTCGCCGCGTCGCCATCGCTGCCGCTGCAGAGCAGACCGTCTCCAGCCTGCTGGAGAGCAACAAGACGCTGCGTGAAGAAATCGAGCTGATCGGCCTCAACGCTGAGCAACAGTCCCAGATCCTCACGCAGCGGCAACTGGCAATCATCCTGGTCAAAGAGCAGCAGCTTGCCGAGATGGAGCGTGCGGCCGCCCTGACCGGCACGATGACCCGTGAGCAGATCGCCCTGCAGCAGGAGATCGAACTGCTGCGCGAGCGCCTGGGCCTCACGTCCATGAAGGAGTCCCGTGATGCGTCGGCGCAAGCCGCCGCCGCGAGTGTCAGCGAATGGGAAAAGGGGGTCGAGCAGATCGGCCAGAGCTTGACCGACCAACTCATGGCCGGCGGCCGATCATTTGGCGACTACCTTAAGAATCTGGCGCGCACGCTGGTTTTCAGGCCATTGATCATGGCAACCGTAAAGATGGCCATGAATGGTGCGGCCGGTGCCCTTGGCCTGAATGTGGGAGAGGCTAAGTCCGGTGGTGCAGCAATGGGGGTGGTCAACAACCTTGGCACATGGGGTGCCGGTGCGCAAGCGATGTTCGGTTTCATGCCTGGTGCTTCTGCGGCGAGTCTGGCGGGCGCGAATGCTGTGGGCTTGGCCGGAGGTGATGCAATGGGTGCTCTCATTGCCGGCAATGGCGGCTGGGCTGGGGTTGGTAGCAGCTTCGGTGCCGCGCTCACTACTGCGCTGCCTTGGATTGCAGGGGCTGTTGCAATCTTCTCTCTGCTCAAGGGCGGGATGTTCGGGTCGCGTGGGGCAAATCACGTCGGGGCGGCATACAGCACCACGGGCGCGGATAACGACAAGGCGGCAGAAATGCTGTTTGGGCGTGCGGCCGGTGATTGGTATGACGATTTGACCAAGCGCGGCAACAAGGATCTTGGCAAGCAGCTCGGCACGACGGTTGAGGCCCTGTCCGATGTCTATAAGTCCTTGGCTAAGTACGCTGGTGACAGTGCACGCGATATCGACATCGTTGCGGGGTTCGCAAGCAATCCCAAGTATGGCGATGAAGATTCCTACGGCTACTTCAAGCTGATCGACAAGATCACTGGCGAAGTCCTGACCAGCTACACCAAGCGGGATGGAGGTCTTGGGAATGATCCGGAAAAGGCCTGGGCGCAGTTCGTGGCCGACATGGGCGGCGCCCTCATCGGCGAGCTGAAAAAGGCCGACATCCCGGCCTGGATGCGGGACTCTTTCGAGGAGCTGGGCGACGACATCACCCTGGAGAGCTTCAACGCGATGCTGCAAAAGGTGCAGCTCACGGCCTCGGCTATTGAGGGCTGGACCCGCAACATCACCAACTTCGGTGAGTTGGGCGACAAAGCCATTGCGAAGCTGATCAAGGACATGGATGGCATCGAGAACCTGATTGCAGGTATGGATGCCTTCTACACCGGCTTCTATTCGGAAAGCGAACGGGTTGAGAACGCCGCGAAGGTGCTGGACAAGTCGCTGAAGGATCTGAAGCTGGAGATTGATCCGCGCCAGGGTCAGGCTGCGAAAGAGCAGTTCCGCAAGTTGGTCGAAGCGGCGATGGCCGCCGGCGACGTGGAGCTGCTCGCCAAGCTGCTGCCCCTGGCACAGATGTTTGGCGAGGTCGCTGACGCTGCAGGCCGTGTGCTGGATGGGCTCAAGGATGACCGCTCGAAGCTCGAAGCCGAGTACCTGCGTGCAACGGGGCAGACGGACAAATACCGTGAGGCACTGCGCAGGCTTGCGACCGAGGGCATGAGCGAGGCCGAGCGCGCCGCGTGGGACTACAACGAAGCGTTGCGCGCCGAAATCGCTGCCCGCGACAAGCAGATGGATCTGGAGCGCCGTTGGCTTGAACTGAACGGCGACACCGCCGAGCTGCGCCGCCGCGAGCTGGAGGCGCTGGATCCCAGCAACCGGGCTTTGCAAGAACGCATCTGGGCGCTGGAGGACGCCAAGGCTGCGGACGCCAAGGCCCGCGCGAACTTTGAGGCAGCGGTCAGCCGCGAGCGGGATTACTGGAGTGCCATCGCGTCATCGTCTCAGGAGGCCATACAGGCGCTGTCAGGCTCGATTGCCTCGCTGCGCTCGAATGCGAGAGATCTGCAGGGCATGTCTGATGCGTCCGCCCAATGGGTGGCTGCGCAGGGCATGGTCTATGTGGAAAGCGCTCTGGCCGGGGTGCGCAACGGCAAGCAGCTGTCCAGCTATACAGAGCTGAGCGAAGCCATCGCGGCGGCCAGGGGTGGGATTTCCGCCGGCGTGTATGCGACGCAGTTTGAAAGGGAGCGTGACGCCCTGGTGCTGGCTGGCCAATTGGCTGACCTGGCAGACCTCGGGGATGAGCAGCTCAGCGTTGAGGAACGGTTGTTCAAGAACTCGCAAGAGCAGATTGATCGCCTTGATAAAACGCTCGCCTACTGGCGTGATCTGCTTGAGGGGGTGGATAAGCAGATCGATGCGAATCTGTCCGTTGAAGCAGCCATCAAAAAGCTGGAATCACGGCTGTTCCCCGAAAAGCCTGCAGGCACGGGAAATCAGCCGGGCAAGGGCGGGGGGCTGGGCTCTGATGTCACGCCAGGATCTGGGAGTAATTTGCATGGAGGGAATGGAAATCCCGATTCTGAGTACAAGCACGTTTACACAAACCCGGATGGATCGGCATATTACGCGCCGGTGACGGCTGATGATCGTGTCAAGCGATTGAACGATCTGAAAGATGGCTATCACTCTTTTGATGGCACGGGGGATGCTGCCGGTCTTTATTCGTGGGCGCAGCGTGTCAACGCAACACCTCAAGACCTTGCGGAGCTATCAGGGCTGAAGCAATCCGATTGGGAGACATGGCTTGCAAATCAGCGAATGCCCTCCTATGACGTTGGCACCAATCGTGTGCCCTACGACATGGTTGCAAAAATCCATAAGGATGAAGCAATCATTCCGAAGGCTTTCAATCCCTGGTTGGGTGGTTATGGAATTCTTGGTTCCTATGCCCGCAATTCCAATGCCGCTCAGACCGATGAAAGATATTCGTCCCGGACGGATGGACTGCTTGAACGGCTCATTGTTGGTGTGGATCAGCTGGGTCAGAAGATGGGCGTTGTCGGTGATGAAGTCGCTGCACTGGCGGGATCTACCGACGATGTGACAGAGGGCGGAAACGCCATGCGCTCAGAAATCATGAACGTGGATGCATTGGCGAAAGCCTTGGCACTGGCAATTAGAAGGGAGATGGCATGAATCCGTCCGCGAGGGTGATGGTGCCCATCAACATCACCGCTGCGATGGTTGCTGCGGGCACTTCGGTGCCTGAGCCAAACCTTGAAAACGGGGAGGTCGCTTGGGTGGCAAGTGCGAACTATGCCATTGACGACCTGCGTGTTTACAAGGGCTCGGTCTGGTCCTGTGTGCGGGCGCACTCCGGCCGCACGCAGCTTCCAGATGCAGATCCCGGCTACTGGTTGAGAGAGGGGCCATCTGATCGGATGGCCCCTTTTGACGACTACTCTGCAACGAAAGCGCGCGGCAAAGGTGAGCTGACGTTTGTGCTGACTCCGGGGTTTATCAATGGGATCAGCGTATATGGCCCCGTGGGCGCCAACTATTCCCTTGTTGTCAGAGAGGGACCAGTCGGTGAAATTATCCGTGAAAAGCATGGCGACCTTTTTGCGCAGGCCGCTGGCTTTTGGGAATTGCTTTTTTCTCCACTGCCCGCTCTGGAAAAAATAAGTCTGGATGAAATCCCGATTTCGCCCAACGCGGAAGTCACTGTAACCATTAGCTCGCCTGGTGATGGTGCGGTTGCTGTTGGGGATATCAAAGTGGGTGATTGGCGAATGCTGATAGGTGATGCTGATTTTGGTGGTGCCGAGTACGGGGCCGAAGCTCAGCGCAAGTCCTATACGTACCGACAATACGGAGAGGACGGGAAATATAAGCAGATGCCCAGAGAGGCCGCGCGCGATGTTACCTGCCGCGTGGTTCTCTCGTCAGACCAGGCCATGTATGCAGATGCCGTGCTTGGGGAGATTCTGAATATTGCAGTGCCATTTGAGGCAACCGGCATCCCCCGGTATGGCTATCTCAATACTTTGGGGTTTGTGTCCGGTTCGATGCGGGCTGACAACTTTGGACAGGCTTCGCTGAATTTGACTGTTAAAGGAAATATTTGATGGCAATACAACCAGCCGCGAAATTGACGCCCATTCCTGAGTTTCCATCGCTTGCCCGTAGGGCGACTGGTGAATACAACGGCATGGCCTATACCTTCGGCACCCATATGGGTGGGCCCGGCCCCTTCGTCTCTGAAATCAATGCACTCGCCGACAACGTGCAGCACAACGCGCAACAGGCGGTCGATGCTGCTGGCGGGGCAATCGACGCGCAAGAGGCCACCGAAGCCGCGCGTGATGCTGCAGCTGACAGTGCAGGCGCAGCGGACGGGTTCTCCCGCAATTCTGCGGCCTCTGCCAATGCATCTGCAGAGTCCGCCGGCGCTGCTGCTGACAGCGATATCTCTGCTGCCGCGCAAGCCAGGCTTGCAGACGATGCGCGCGTGCTGTCTCAGCAGGCGCGAGACACCACGGTGGGCCTGCTGGCCGAGGTGGTTGAGGCTCGCGCCGAGACGCTGGCCTACCGCGACCAGGCCGAGGTTTTTGCCTCGGCGCAATTCAAGGGCACCAGCTCGACCAGCGTGATACCGGGGGCAGGGGCCAAGGCTTTTGCAATGGAGCCGTCGCGCTCTTTTGTGCTGGGCATGTACCTGGTGGCCACGTCCACCAGCGATACCGGCACGAGCATGAGCGGCTATGTGCAGAGCTACGACCCGAGCACCGGCGCCCTTGTTCTGGGGGTGGATCAATTCTCCGGTCCGGCGGCCAAAGCAGATTGGGTGATCGGCGTTGCTGCAAAGGGTGCGGCGGGCCTGGCAGTGCAGATCGTCACGGCAAACACAACGGCGGTCGCCGGGGTGCACTACATCGTGACGGTGGCGGGCATCACGCTGACGATGCCCGCCGCTGCCTTGGGCCGGGTCAAGGTGACGAATGCCAGCCCTGGTCTGTTCAACGTGGACTGGCGGGGCAATACGGTGCGCGACATGGTGCCGGATGCGCCCATGCGCATTCCGCGCGGTGGGGAATTCGATGTGACAGGGGCAGGAGGAAACTGGGCATGAACTACAACAGGATTTTTAATGGCTCATCACAGCTGGGGCCGCGACATGCGGTGCCAGTGTTTACGAGTCGCACATGGACGGCGCCGGCAGATGGCTTGCTGACGGTGCGGGCCATGGGGGCGGGCGGTGGTGGTGGTCGCAGCTGCACTGGCGGGTATTCGGGGGCATGGGGAGCCAAGCTCATCCGGATCAACAAGGGTGACTCTGTCGTGGTCAGCATTGGCGCAGGAGGGGCTGGGGGCGTTGCAAGTGGACCTGGCTCAGCCGGTGGGGCCACTACGGTCACAGTCGGGGGTGTCACATACACAGCGCCGGGAGGACCCGGTGGAATTGTGGCTTCCAGCCCTGCTGCAGTACCCAACGGGCCAAGCTTGCCAGTCGATTGGGACTTTGGTGCAGCGTCCGTCAAGCCAGGCGCTGTAAGCGGTGCTCCTACCGGCGGTGCGGGTGTTGACATCCTTGCTCAAGGCGGAAACGCGACAACCTCAGATAGCGTGGCTGGAAGCGGCGGCGGGGGTACTGGCGGGCCGTCCAACGGAGTTACAGGGGGCGGCGCCATGCCGAATGGTCGCAGTGCGATTGGCTCGGGTAGCGGTGCATTCTTTGATGCCGGCAATGGTGACTGGGGCATCAGTTTCTACGGAGGCGCAGGCGGTTCTTCAGGATCGAGCGGCGGCAACGGTGGTGGCGGTGGTGGAGGGTCAAACGGCGGTCAGG
>NZ_LZZV01000003.1:0-109711 GCF_014170385.1 Delftia sp. UME58 | reverse complement strand
GCGCACCCCGTAGTCCTTCTTCAGGACATCGATCACCGCCTCGAACAGTTGGGCCTTCTCGTTGGCTTCGCGAAGCTGGACTTCGAGGGCCTTGATCTTCTGCTCGGGAGTCAGCGGTGCAGCAGGTGCAGATGAGGGCTTCTTGATCGGTACTGGCATGGCAAGCCCGGATGATGCCGAACTCCAGTTTTGGCGACCATGCTTGCGCAGCCACACCAACACGGTCGAACGGCCCTGGATGCCGTAGCGCTCCTGGGCCTGTTTGTACGTGAGATCGCCTTTTTCCACCTGATCGACCACCGACAGCTTAAAAGCCAGCGTGTAGTCCCGCTGCGTGCGTTTGACCCTTGATTCCATTGACTTGCCTTTTCTGAGAGGAAAAGGTGTCAACCCAGGTCAGGACGGGTCAAAGCAATGAAAAAAGCCGGAACATGTTCCGGCTTTTGCTTTCGGGTGGCAGTGATCACTTCACCGGGGTGACGGTGGCGCCCGCGGGGGTGGAAAGGCTGCTTTCCGAGGGGCTGGTGGGAGCGCTGGCTGCGGCGGCCTTGCCGGAGTCGTCGGTGACCACGGGGGCGGACTGGGGCTGCATGCGGGCCAGTTCGTCCTCGGAGATGACTTCCACCACGCGCACGACCTTGGTCACGTCGTTGATGCCGCGTGCAATCTCGGCGCCGCGCCTGGCTTCGCGCGGGGTGACGATGCCCATCAGGAAGACGACCTTGTTCTCGGTCACGACCTTGAAGGCCGAGGCCTGGATGTCCTTGGCGTCCAGCAGGCTGGCCTTGACCTGGGTGGTGATCAGCGTGTCCTTGGAACGCTGGCTCAGCGTGGAGGTGAAGGGGGCCACCACCACTTCGTTGAAGACATTGCGCACCGTAGTCTGCTCGCGCACGATCTTCTCGATGGTCTGGCGGTCCGCCTCGTTGCCGGCCTCGCCGGTCAGCAGCACCTGGCGGTTGTAGCTGGTGACGTTGACATGGGCCTTGTCGCCCAGCACCTCGGCGATGCGGTTGTTGGCGCGCAGCTCGATGCCCTGGTCTTCCACCTGGGTGCCGGTGGTGCGGCGGTCCGCCACCGACATGCCGGCCATCACGGCGCTGCCGCCCACCAGGGCGACGCAGCCCGACAGGGCGGCGCCCAGGGACGCGACGGCGAGCACGGCGCAGGCGGCGCGGGACCAACGGAACTTCATAAAGGCATCTCCTGTTCACCCAGAAGTTGGGCATCCACGCCGTCGCACAGGCAGTGCAGCACCAGCGTATGGGTTTCGCGCACGCGCGCCGCACGGTCGTGCGGCACGCAGATCAGAACATCGGTCTCGCGCACGCGGCCGGCCAGGGAGCCGCCCGTGCGGCCGGTCAGCACCACGGCCATCATGTCGCGCTCATGGGCGGCATCCAGTGCTTCGAGCACGGCCACGTCGTTGCCCGTGGCGGACAGCACCAGCAGCAGGTCGCCGGGCTGGCCCAGGGCGCGTATCTGGCGCGCCAGGTACTGGGTGGCGTTGCCGCCCGAGCCCGTGGCGCCCACGGTGCCCAGCAGGCCGCCGTCGGAGACCAGGGCCACGGCAGCCAGCTCGGGCCGGTCGCGCTCGAAGCCGGCCACGCACAGGGCGGCGAAGAGTTGGGCATCGCTGGCAGAGGCGCCCGCGCCGCAGGCCAGGACCTTGCCGCCACTGGTCACGCAGGCCAGCATGGCCTGCACTGCCGCCGCAATGGGCTGGCTCAGCGCCTGGGCGGCCTGGTATTTCAGGTCGGCGCTGTCGATGAAATGCTGTTGGATACGTTGCTCAAGCATGGAGGCCCGATGATAACTGCCGCCCTTGAAGTCTTTCGTAGCCAGGCGTTATTTGTGCTGCACCGGTAACGGATCAGGCGCCTTCGGCGTCAAAGGCGGCCTGGAGCCACTGCACGCCCGGCCCTGCGCCCGGATGGCCGGTGCTGCCGGGCTCGACCAGCACCACGTCGAAGCGGCAAGGCGGCGGCGCGGACCATCGCATCAGGTAGTGGCGCGCCGCAAATACGATGCGCCGCTGCTTGGTGGCGCCGATGCTGGCGCCGGCACCGCCGAAGGCACGCGTTCCCCGGCTGCGCACCTCGACGAAGACCACGGTGCCGTCGCGCGCCTGCACGATGAGGTCGATCTCGCCGCCGCCGCGGCCCGGCGTCCGATAATTGCGCTCGACCAGACGCAGGCCGGCCGCCTGCAGATGGGCCAGCGCCGCATCCTCGGCCTGCTGGCCCCGGTGCCGGGTCGTGAGGGCAGACGGCCCCGCGCCTGCCGGCTTTTTCGCAAGGAAACCCATTGACTACCTCTTTCGCCACCGCGCTGGGCGCAGCCAAGGATGCTGCGGCATCCCAGCATTATCCGCAGGGCGCCCTCTACGTGGTGGCCACTCCCATCGGCAACCTGGCCGACATCAGCCTGCGCGCCCTGCATGTGCTGCAGCTGGTGGACTGCGTGGCCTGCGAGGACACGCGCCACACGCAGGGCCTGCTGCGCTCCTATGGACTGGACCGGCCCGGCAGCCAGCTGCTGGCCGTGCACCAGCACAACGAGGCCGAGGCGGCCCAGCAGATCGTGGCGCGGCTGCAGCAGGGCCAGCGCATCGCCTATGTCAGCGACGCGGGCACGCCCGGCGTCAGCGACCCCGGCGCACGACTGTGCGCAGCCGTGCAGGCCGCGGGCCTGCGCTGCATTCCGCTGCCCGGCGCCAGCAGCATCACGGCCGCCATCAGCGTGGCCGGAGCGGTCACGCCTTCGCAGGGCGAGGCAGGGTTCGTATTCGCGGGCTTTCTGCCCACCAAGTCGGCCGAGCGCCTGGCCGCCGTGCAGCAACTGGCACTGCAGCCGCGCTGCACCGTGCTGCTGGAAGCCCCCCACCGCATTGCCGACCTGGCCGCCGCCCTGGCCACGCTGGGCGAGCGCCCGGTGACGCTGGCACGCGAGATCACCAAGCAGTTCGAGGACATTGCCACCATGCCCGCCAGCGCGCTGCCGGCCTGGCTGCAGGCCGTGCCCCAGCGCAGCAAGGGCGAATTCGCCGTGGTGCTGCACCCTGTGGCCCTGGGTGGCGATGAGGCCGACGCCGACGCCCTGCGCGTGCTGCGCCTGCTGCTGGCCGAACTGCCCACCAAGACCGCCGTGCGCCTGGCCGCCGAGATCACGGGCGCACCGCGCAACCGCCTCTATGACGCCGCGCTGGCGATCAAGCAGGCCGCCGAGGAGGACGGCGACGCGGATTGATCAGGCATACGCGAGGCCGGTGGCCACGCCGCCGAACAGGTCGCCCTCGACCTGCGGCACGCCGGGGAAGGCATCGCGCAGCGCATCGCGCAGCGTGCGCAGGGCCGATGAGCCGCCCGTGAGGTAGATGGCGTCCAGCGCCTGGGGCGCCACGCCGGCCAGGCGCAGGCAGTCCTGGGCGCAGGCCACGACCTGTTGCAGCGGGCCTTGCAGCTGCTCGTGCAGCACCTCGGGCGAGATGGCGGCGGACAGGCCCGATTCCAGCCAGCCCAGCTCGATGGCCGCTTCGGCATGGCGCGTGGAGGCCTCGATCTTGGCCTGCTCCACCACGGCGGCCAGGCGGTGGCCTTCGCGCAGTTCCAGCACTTCCATCAGGCGCTTGTGCAGGCGCTGGTCGCTGTAGTCGGTGCGCAGGTTGCGCGCCTCGGCCAGGGCCTTGGGCGAGTACAGCCACTGGATCAGGTGCCAGGTCGAGAGGTCGAAGAACACGCGGCTGGGCACTTCGCGGCCGCTGGGGCCGGTGTGGCGGTAGCCCAGCAGCGGCATGAGCTGGGCCAGATTGAGCCGGTGGTCGAAGTCCGTGCCGCCGATGTGCACGCCGCTGGTGGCAAGGATGTCGTCGCGGCGATCGCTGCGGCCGGCCTGCTCGGGGCCCAGGCGCACGACGGTGAAGTCGGAGGTACCGCCGCCGATGTCCACCACCAGCACCACGGATTCCTGCGTGAGGCGCTGCTCGTAGTCCAGCGCGGCGGCAATGGGCTCCATCTGGAAATCGACTTCGCCCAGGCCTGCGGCGCGCGCGGCATCGGCCAGGGCCTGCTGGGCCTGGCGGTCGCGCTCGGGGTGGTCGTCCACGAAATGCACGGGCCGGCCCAGCACCACGCGCTCGGGCAGGCGGCCGTCCAGCGAGGCACGTGCCCGGTCGGCCACGCGTCGCAGGAAAAGGCCGATGATGTCCTGGTAGCTCACGAACTGGTCGTGCACAGCCGTCTTTTCCTGCAGCAGCGCACTGCCCAGCAGGCTTTTGAGGGAGCGCATGAGCCGGCCCGGCTCGCCGTCCAGGTACTGGGCCATGGCGTCGCGCCCGAAATGGGTGCTGTGCTCGTCCGTATGGAAGAACAGTGCCGTGGGCATGCCGCAGGCTTCGCCCTCCAGCGGCAGCAGGCGTGCGGCCTGGCCGGGGGCGCGCCAGGCCATGGCGGAGTTGGAGGTACCGAAATCTATGCCCAGCGTGGCAGGAGTGGAAGCAGTCGTCATGGCAAGCAGCGCCGCGCCACGGCGCCCCTCAAGGAAGGCCGCGGCTGCAACGAAAACGCCCACCGGGGTGGGCATGGGTGTCAGCGGGGCGCCATTCTAGCGCCCACGCATTTCGCCTAGGCGGCGGCGGTTTCCCTGGCCGGGGAAGCCTGGGCCAGCACGATGCGCGCGCCATGCGTGGCGGTCTCGTCCAGCGCCAGCGCAGACGCGGGCTGGCGTACCTCCAGCTCGATGGCATAAGGGCCTTCACCGCGCGTGGCCAGACGGTGGCCCAGGGTGCCCGTGGCAACGCCCTGGGCGGGAGCAGCCAGCACCAGCGCGGTGGCGCCCAGCCTCAGCGATGCGCGGTAGGCGCTGCCGTCGTCCGACAGCCGGGCCTCGCCAATGCCGGCGCCCTCGCCCAGCA
Organism: Delftia sp. UME58; assembly: GCF_014170385.1. Lineage (NCBI taxonomy): Bacteria > Pseudomonadati > Pseudomonadota > Betaproteobacteria > Burkholderiales > Comamonadaceae > Delftia > Delftia sp. UME58. Next base: position 104,799 of record NZ_LZZV01000003.1, on the reverse strand, counting down.
GCGCGCGCCAGCGTTCCAGGCTGGCGCGCAGGTCATGCACGGCCACATGCAGGCGCGCCACGCCGGCCGCGCCATTGGCATGCACGCGCGCCCCGCCCTCGGGCACGCGCAGGGCGCGCGGCGTGAGGTCACCGCAGAGAAAGGGCAGGTCCTGGCTGCGGGCGCGTGCATTGCGCCAGCGCAGCTGGGCACCGTCGGGCCGCAGGCGGCCGCCTTCGTAGGGCGCCTCGTAGTCCAGGCCGCGCGCCTGGGCGGCGGCAACCACGGCGCCGGTCTCGGTGGGCAGCAGCGCGAAATCGACAATGCCCTCGCCATGGCGCTGCAGCTGCTGCCACCAGCGCTCCTCGGGCGCGGGTGCGCGCCAGGCGATGAGTTCGAAATAGGCGCCGTCGGCAAACACCACCAGGGCGTTGTGCGTGGAGCGGCCCGGATGCTCGCCGCCGCGCAGCACGTTGAAGCCCAGCGCGGTGTAGTCGGCAATGGTGCGTTCCAGGTCCTGGACCGCGATGACGATGTGGTCGAGTGGCAGGGTCATGACGGGGCGCTTTCTGCAAGAGGCTGCGAGAGGTTCAGGCCGCCAGGCGCGCGGCGGCGCTGGAGTCGGTGTGGCGCACTTCGGCGCGGATGTTCTGCGGATTGCGCAGCAGGTTGAGGATGGGGCAGGTGCGCTCCACGGCCTCGAACAGCGCATCGATCTCGGCGCGGCTGGCGGGCGAGTCGATGTGCACGGTGTAGCCGATCTCATGCGGCCAGACGGGCGTGGCCTCGTGGCCGGGCTTGCCGCCGCGCGGGTCGATGATGCCCGTGACCTCGACCTCCAGGCTCTCCACGGGCACCTGGCGCTCGGCCGCCTGGATCAGAAAGATGTGGGTCACGCAGGTGCCCAGCACGCCCAGCTGCAGCTCGGGCGAGCTGGGGCCGAGGTTGTAGCCCGCGAAGTCGGGCGGGCTGTCGCTGATGACCTGGTGCTCGCGGATGCGCAGGCGGCGTACGCCGCTGCGGCCCTCGGCGCGCACATGGGCCTTGAGGTGGGCGGGCTGTGCCGTGCCGGCCGCGACGGCGGCGCTGCGGGCGAGCACGGCGGCGCGCTTTTCGGCGAGGTATTCGTTGAGATGGCTCATGGACGGGCTTTCGGTGAAGGAAGTACCAGCCCATTGTTGGGACCGCCGCATGCGCGGCAAACAAACGAATCCGTCTGCGCTTATGCACTGGGCAGATATGCGGGAGCTCCCATCCCTTAGTCGTTTTCCAAATAACGATGCAACTCGATATATGAGCACAAATATTTGGCATCGATAGCATGAAAAACATGGAGCCGGTCCTGTGGCCGGCAGTCTTGTTTTTCAGCGCCCCAGCGGCGGCGAGGTACGAACGTGTTTTCCCAATCGAAGGCGGGTCAGGTGGCATGGAAGGCCGCGATAGCGGTATTGGCGGGCAGCAGCCTGCTGCTGGCGGCGTGCTCCCGGCAGGCGGACACGGCCCAGGCCGGCGCATCGTCTGGCCCTGTGGAAGGCGGCACCCTGGTCTATCTGGAGCAGCAGGCCCATACCAACCTCTATCCGCCGGCCGGGGGCTTCTACCCCAATGGCGGCGTGCTCAACCAGATCACCGACAAGCTGACCTACCAGGACCCGAAGACGCTGGAGATCCAGCCCTGGATCGCCGAGTCCTGGACGGTGAATGCCGACGCTACCGAGTACCGTTTCAAGCTGCGGCCCGGCGTCACCTTCTCCGATGGCACACCGCTGGACGCGGCGGCCGTGGCGCGCAACTTCGACACCTACGGCCTGGGCAACAAGGCGCTCAAGCAGCCCGTGTCCGAGGTGATCAACAACTACGAGCGCAGCGAGGTGGTCGACCCGCTGACGGTGAAGTTCTTCTTCAGGAAGCCTTCACCGGGCTTCCTGCAGGGCACCTCGGTGATCGGCTCGGGCCTGGTCTCGCCGGCCACGCTGGACCGCCCCTTCGAGGAGCTGGGCGATGCCACCCGCATCATCGGCTCCGGTCCCTTCGTGGTGGCCAGCGAGACGCTGGGCAAGGAACTGGTGCTCAAGGTGCGCAAGGACTATGCCTGGGGTCCTGCAAAGCTGGCCCACCAGGGCCGCGCGCGGCTGGACGAGGTGAAGTTCATCGTCACGCCCGAGGACAGCGTGCGCATCGGCGCGCTGCTGGCCGGGCAGGCCGGGCTGATCCGCCAGATCCAGGCCTATGACGAAAAGCGCGTCGAGGACCAGAAGTTCAGCATCTACGCCCCGCCCACGCGCGGTGTGAACAACAGCGTGGCCATCCGCCCGGACAACGCCCTGGTGGCCGACCTCAAGGTGCGCCAGGCCCTGCTGCATGGCACCAACACCAAGGAGATCGTGGAGACGCTGTTCTCGCCGCGCTATCCGCAGGCGCGCTCGGTGATTGCCTCCACGGCGGCCGGCTTCGTGGACCTGTCGGCCAAGCTGGCCTATGACGAGGCCAAGGCGAAACAGCTGCTGGACGAGGCCGGCTGGACGCTGGGCACCAACGGCCTGCGCCAGAAGGACGGCCGCGATTTTGTGCTGTCCACCTACGAGTCCCTGCCCCAGCCGCAGAACAAGGAGACGCTGCAGCTCGTGGCCCAGCAGTGGGCGCGCATCGGGGTCAAGCTCAACGTGCTGTCGGGCGACGCGGGCAGCCGCGCCGTGGACACGCTGGACCCCGACAAGACCGGCGTGCTGCCCGGCATGGTGGGCCGCGCCGATCCCGACGTGATCAAGAGCAACTACTACCCGACCAACCGCAACGTGCTGCTGCAAAAGGGCGGCGTGAGCCAGAAGGTCAAGTCCTTCGAGGACACCAAGCTCAACGGCCTGTTCGACGCCATCGCGGCCGAGACCGATGCCGCCAGGCGCCTGGCGCTGGCCGGCGAGGTGCAGAACTACCTGATCGACCAGGCCTATGTGATTCCCATCTTCGAGGAGCCCCAGGCCTTTGCAGGCGCGGGCTGGGTGCGCGACGTGGGCTTCGAGGCCGTGGGCCGGCCCAGCTTCTACAGCACCTGGCTGGCCAGGCGCTGAACGGAACGTCCCCTGAGGAACCGCTCCATGCCGCGCCGCTATCTGCTCAGCCGCATCGCCCAGGCCGCCCTGGTGCTGTGGGCGGCCTTCACGGTCTCGTTCATCCTGCTGCAGCTGCTGCCGGGCGACGCCGTGCTGATCAAGTTCCTGAACCCCGAGCTGGGCCTGGGCCCGCAGGAGATCGCCGACATCCGCGCCGCCTACGGCTCGGACCAGCCCGTGTGGCAGCAGTACCTGCACACGCTGGGCCAGTTCCTCACGGGCCATTTCGGCTATTCGCTGCAGGCCGGCGTGCCGGTGAGCCAGGGCCTGGCCACCAGCCTGCCGCCCACGCTCAGGCTCGCCGCCCTGGGCTTTGCCGCAGCCGCGCTGCTGGCCGTGGCGCTGGCGGCGGCTGCCAGCCTGGCGCCCTTTGCCTGGCTGCGCAACGCGCTGTATTCGCTGCCTTCGGTCTTTGTCTCGGTGCCCGTGTTCTGGCTGGGGATCATGCTGATCCAGGTGGTGTCGTTCCGCCTGGGCTGGATTGCCGTGATCAATCCCGGCCCCTGGGAAGGACTGGTGCTGCCCACGCTGACCCTGGCCGTGCCGATCTCGGCGCCGCTGGCCCAGGTGCTGCTGCGCAATATCGACGCCGTGCTGGCCCAGCCCTTCGTGGCCGTGGCGCGGGCCAAGGGCGCCTCGCGCCGCTGGGTGCTGCTGCGCCATGTGGCACGCAATGCCCTGCTGCCCACGCTGACCATTGCCGGCGTGCTGTTCGGCGAGCTGCTGGCCGGCGCCGTGGTGACGGAGGCCGTGTTCGGCCTCAACGGCCTGGGCACGCTGACCCAGCAGGCCGTGGGCAACCAGGACACGGCCGTGCTCCAGGCCGTGGTGGTCGTCTCGGCAGCGGCCTTCGTACTCATCAACCTCGCCGTGGATCTGCTGTACCCGCTGCTTGATCCGCGCCTGCGCCATTCCGTGGAGAACCGGCCATGAACACCGCCGTCTCAAGCGCTCTTTCCCCGGCCCTGGATGCCCAGGCCGCGCCCGCCACTCCCATTCCCATTCCCATTCCCATTCCCATTCCCACGGCGCTGCCAGCGTCGTCCCCGGCCTCTGCGCCAGCCGCCCCGCGCCGCAGCTTCGCCTTGCCGGCCCGCCTGCAATCCCTGAAACGCCTGCCGCCCACGCTGGCCCTGGCCTGGCTGGTGATTGCCGTGGCCGCGCTGTGGGCGCTGGCGCCCGGCTGGTTCGCTCACCAGAACCCGATCGCGGGCCAGGCCGGCCAGCAGCTGCTGGCGCCCAGCGCCGCGCACTGGCTGGGCACGGACGCGCTGGGGCGCGACCTGTGGGCACGCGTGGTGCACGGCGCCGTGCATTCGCTGTCGGGCGCCTTCGTGGCCGTGGGCGTGGGCCTGGCCGTGGGCACGCTGATCGGCCTGCTGGCCGGGGCCACGGGCGGGCGCACGGAAGATGCGCTGATGCGCCTGGTCGATGTGCTGCTGGCCGTGCCTTCGCTGCTGCTGTCTCTGACCATCATCATCGTGCTGGGCTTTGGCACCATCAACGCGGCCATTGCCGTGGGCGTGGTCTCGGTGGCCAGCTTCGCGCGCCTGGTGCGCTCGGAGGTAGTGCGCGTGCGCCGCTCCGACTACGTGGAGGCCGCCTTCGGCAGCGGCGGGCGCTTTGCCGCCGTGCTGTGGCGCCATGTGCTGCCCAACTCGCTGACGTCGGTCATCGCCATGGCGGCGCTGCAATTCGGCTCGGCGATCCTGGCGATTTCCACGCTGGGTTTTCTGGGCTACGGCGCGCCGCCGCCCACGCCCGAATGGGGGCTGCTGATCGCCGAGGGCCGCAACTACATCGCCACCGCCTGGTGGCTGACCACGGCGCCGGGCCTGATCGTGGTGGCCGTGGTGCTGGCGGCCAACCGCATCGCCACGGCCTTTGCGCGGAGGCCTGCATGAGCGCCGCCATCGAGGAAGGCATCCACGCCGCACCAGCGGTGGCAACCACCGCCCCCGTGCTCGAAGTGCAGGACCTGGCCGTGGCCTACCGCGATGCCGCAGGCCGGGCGCAGCGCGTGGTGCACGGCGTGTCGTTTTCCGTGGCGCCGGGCGAAGTGGTGGCCCTGGTCGGCGAATCGGGCTCGGGCAAGACCACCACGGCCCAGGCCGTGATCGGCCTTTTGGCCGACAACGGCCAGCGCGAGCACGGCAGCATCCGCCTGCAGGGCACCGAGGTCTCGGGCTGGCCGGCCGCGCGCTGGAACGCCATCCGTGGCCGCGTGGTCAGCCTGGTGCCGCAGGACCCCACCATGTCGCTGAACCCCGTGCGCACGGTGGGCGACCAGGTGGGCGAGATCCTGCGCATCCACGGACTGCGCGACCGCACGGCCGTGGAGGCGCGCGTGCTGGAGCTGCTGGCCCGCGTGGGCCTGTCCCAGCCCGCGCTGCGCGCACGCCAGTATCCGCACGAACTGTCGGGCGGCATGCGCCAGCGCGTGCTGATCGCCATCGCCATCGCGCTGCAGCCCGCCCTCATCATTGCCGACGAGCCCACCAGCGCGCTGGACGTGACCGTGCAGCGGCGCATCCTGGACCTGATCGACGCGCTGCGCCGCGAAACCGGCACGGCCGTGCTGCTGGTCACGCATGACCTGGGCGTGGCGGCCGACCGCTCGCACCGCCTGGTCGTCATGCAGGGCGGCCGCATCCAGGAGCAGGGCCCCACGCTGGAGCTGCTGCGCAATCCGCAAAGCGCCTACACGCGGCGGCTGCTGGCCGATGCGCCTTCGCTGGCGCCGGCACCACGCCGCACGCCCAGGCCCGCCACGGCCGATGACTGGGCCATCGAGGTCGAGGACCTGGTGCACGAGTTCGCGGCCCCCGGCCATGCCTCCGCCCACGGGCGCGGCATCTTCCGTGCCGTGGACGGAGTCTCGCTGCGCGTGCGCCGGGGCAGCACGCATGCCATCGTGGGCGAGTCGGGCTCGGGCAAGACCACCACCATCCGCAGCATTGTGGGCCTGGGCCGCCCCACGGCGGGCCGCATCCGCATCGAAGGCACCGAGGTCACGGGCCTGCGCGGCGAGGCCCTGCGCCAGCTGCGCCGCCGCGTGCAGCTGGTCTACCAGAACCCATTCAGTTCTCTGGACCCGCGCCAGAGCGTGTTCGACATCATCGAGGAGCCCCTGCTGAACTTCGACCCGCTACCCGCCAGTGAGCGCCGCCGGCGCGTGCACGACATGCTGGAGCGCGTGGGCCTGCCGCCCGCCGTGCTGCAGCGGCGCCCGCATGCGCTGTCGGGCGGCCAGCGCCAGCGTGTGGCGATTGCGCGCGCCCTGGTGCTGCAGCCGCAAGTGCTGGTGCTGGACGAGGCCGTATCGGCCCTGGACGTGACGGTGCAGGCGCAGATCCTGGCCCTGCTCGCCCAGCTGCAGCAGGACCTGGGGCTGACCTATCTCTTCATCTCGCACGACCTTGCCGTGGTGCGCCAGATTGCCGACACGGTGTCGGTGCTGCGCGCGGGCCGGGTGGTGGACGCGGGCAGCGTGGAGGAGGTGTTCCAGCGCCCCACCAGCGACTACACGCGCGAACTCATGGACGCCATTCCCGGCAAAAGGAGCATTGATTTTGTCCCTCACCCCGCCTGATACCAACCGTGGCCACGGCTCCCGCAGCGGCCCGCGCCTGGGCTTCTTCAGCCGTCTGCTCGACGATGTGCCGGCCGGCGAACGCTACCGCCTGGTGGCCGAGCAGATCGCCCATGCCGAGGCCCAGGGCTTCGACTCGGCCTGGGTGGCCCAGCACCATTTCCATGAAAGCGAGGGCGGCCTGCCCTCGCCCTTCGTCTTCCTGGCCCATGTGGCGGCGCGCACGCGGCGCATCCGCATCGGCACGGGCGTGATCACGCTGCCGCTGGAAAACGCGCTGCGCGTGGCCGAGGATGCGGCCGTGCTGGACCTGCTGACCGGCGGCCGCCTGGAAGTGGGCCTGGGCACGGGCGGCACGGCCGAATCCTTCGAGGCCTTTGGCGTGCAGGGCGCCGAGCGCGGCGCCGTCTTCGCACGCAACTTCGGCGTGCTGCAGGACGCCTGGGCCGGGCGTGCGCTGGCCGGCGGCGTGCACCTGTACCCGGCCGCGCCGCAGCTGCTGGAGCGCGTCTGGCAGGCCACGTTCTCGGCCGAGGGCGGCGCGCGGGCCGGTGCCAACGGCGACGGCCTGATGCTGTCGCGCACCCAGCCACGGCCCGAAGGCGCGCCGCAGGCCACGCTGTCCGAGATCCAGAACCCCATCATCGACGCCTACCTCGCCCGCCTGCCCGCAGGGCGGGCGCCGCGCATCCTGGGCTCGCGCACGCTGTTCGTGGCCGACCGCCGAGACGAGGCGTTGCGCTGGGCCGAGGCCGGCCTGCGCCGCGTGGCCCTGCGCCATGCGGCCCAGCCCTCGCAATGGGCGGCCCGCGTCGATCCGCAGGCGCCGCTGGCCGATCTCATCGCCGCCTACGACGTGCATGTGGGCACGCCCGACGAGGTCATCGCCTCGCTGCACGCCGACACGGCGCTGGCGCGCGTGAGCGACATCGTCTTCCAGGTGCATTCCATCGACCCGCCGCATGCCGCCATCCTGCGCTCCATCGAACTGACGGCCGCCCATGTGGCCCCGGCCCTGGGCTGGCGCCGCGCCGATGTGTCCGCCCCAGCGCCCTCTTCCCTCCCCGCAGTCCGTGCCGGACTGCTGCAAGCCGCATGACCATGAACACCACCGTAGCGCCCCGCTTTCCCGGCGACGTGATCGACCACCTCGCCGACATCACCCCCGGCAGCGCCCTGGACCGCGTGCGCCGCCACCGCACCGAGGCACGCACGCAGGCCCAGCAAAGCTTTGCAGCCCTGTTCACGCCCGCCGAGCCCGTGCCCGGCACGGTCTCGCTGCGCGAGCGGCTGGCCCTGGCCGCCTTCACGGCCGGGCTGCATGGCGAGCCACGCAGCGCCGCCTTCTATGCGAAGGCGCTGGCGGCCGAAGATGCGGAACTGGCTGCCGCCGTGGCATCCGAAGTGGTGCGTGGCCGCGCGCAGAGCCTGCAGGCCGGCAGCGGCCCGCATGGTCCCTACGGCAGCTACCCGGCAGGCCCGCTGAGCCGCGAGGACCAGAGCGGCCCCGCCTATGCCGTGGACCCGGCCCACGCCGCACTGCTGGGCGCGCGCCTGGCCGCGGCGCTGGCCCATGCCCACTTGCTGGCCTACCACCCGCGCGACGCCAGCGCCGGGGCCCTGCAGGCGCTGCAACAGGCGGGCTGGAGCGAGACGGACATCGTCATCCTGTCCCAGCTGGCGTCCTTCCTGTCCTTCCAGATCCGCGTGGTGGCGGGGTTGCGCGTGCTGGCTGCACGCCCCGCGCCCCCGGCAGTCCATCAACCCAACACCCTGCAAGCCCAGCCATGACCTCAACGAACTCCGCCGCTCCCCAGGTCTTCACCCAGGATCAGCTCGACTGGCTGCCATGGATTGAGCCACTGGACGAAAGCGAGCTGACCGAACGCCACCATGCAGGCCTGGTCGATGCCTCACGCGCGCAGTCGCCCTACTTCCGCCTGCTGGCGCGCGACCCCGACACGCTGGGCGCGCGCACGCGCACCGACAAGGACATCTTCTACAACCCCGACGCCGGCCTGCCGCGTGCCGAGCGCGAGCTGGCCGCTGCGGCCACCTCGCGCGCCAATGGCTGCATCTACTGCGCCTCGGTCCATGCGCGCTTTGCCACGCACTTCTCGCGCCGGGGCGGCGACGTGCAGCGCCTGCTCGACGAAGGCCCGGGCACGGACCTGGGGCCGCGCTGGAATGCCATCGTCACGGCCGCCGTGGCGCTGACCCAGACCCCGCCTGCGCTGGAGCCCGCCCACATCGATGCGCTGCGCACCGCAGGCCTGGACGATGCCGCCATCTCCGATGTGCTGCACGGCACGGCCTTCTTCAACTGGGCCAACCGGCTCATGCTGTCGCTGGGCGAGCCACGGACCACGGCTTGAGGGCGCACGTCCTCACCACAGGCCCAGCAGCTTCCACCAGGCACTGCCGACCACGGCAAAGATCAGCAGCTCGATCACGCACATGGCCGCACCCACGCGCCACCAGTTGCCCAGCGTGACATAGCCGCTGCCGAAGATGATGGGCGAGGTGCCGGTGGCGTAGTGGGTCAGCGTCATCATGATGGCCGAGCCGGCCGTCATCATCAGCATGAAGGGCACGACATAGTCGGCCGGAATCAGCTGCGCGCCCACGGTCAGGAAGGCCAGCATCATCGCGCTGATGTGGGCCGTGGTGCTGGCGAACAGGTAGTGCGAGAACACGAACACGCCCACCAGGATGGCCGCCACCGACAGCCAGTCCAGGCCGCTGGCGACGATGGCGTTCTTCATTCCCACGGCAAACCAGGACACCACGCCGAGCTTGTTGAGCTGCTCGGCCAGCATGACCAGGGCGCCGAACCAGACCAGGGTGTCCCAGGCGCTCTTTTCGGACAGCACATCATCCCAGTCGATGGTGCCGGTGATGATCAGCACGAACAGGCCCAGGAAGGCCACCACGGTCGGGTCCAGCACGAAGGCCGGGCCGAACAGCATCTGCGGCACGTTGGCCCACAGCAGCAGCATCAGGCCGAAGGTGCCCAGCATCACGCGCTCCTTGCCCGACAGCGGTCCCATGCGGGCCATCTCGCTGCGTGCATATTCCACGGCGTTGGGGGTGGCCTTGAGCTCGGGCGGCGACAGCAGATAGATCACCAGCGGCATCAGCAGCAGGCACAGCAGGCCCGGCAGCAGCATGTACAGCGCCCAGGTGGTCCAGCTCAGGTGCAGGGCCTGGCCCGTGGCCTTGGCCACGAAATCCACCACCAGCGGGTTGGGCGCGGTGGCGGTCAGGAACATGGCCGAGGTGATGGGGTTGGCGTGGTAGTTGACCAGGGCCAGGTAGGTGCCCACCTTGCCCTGCGTGCCCTTGGCCGGGTCCGACTCGAAGGCATTGGCGATGGACTTCATGATCGGGTGCACGATGCCGCCGCCGCGCGCCGTGTTGCTGGGGGTGAACGGTGCCAGCACCAGCTCGCAGATCGCCAGGCCGTAGCCGATGCCGATGGTGCGCTTGCCCAGCAGGGCGATGAACATCAGGCCGATGCGGCTGCCCAGCCCCGTCTTCTTGAGGCCGCGCGAGATCAGGATGGCCACCACGATCAGCCAGATCAGCGGGCTGGAAAAGCTGCTCAGCGCATCGGTGACGGCACCCTTGGACGAGCCGGAGGTGACCTGGGACAGCGAGACGATGACGATGGCCATCAAGGCCATCACGCCAATGGGCATGACCTTGAGGATGATGGCCACGATGGTGGTCAGGAAAATGGCGACCAGCTGCCAGCCCTTGGGCGTCAGCCCCTCGGGCACGGGCACCAGCAGCAGGCCGAACAGCACGGCGGTGGCGATCAGTGCCGGCACCAGCCGGAACGGCACGGCCGCCTTGAAATAGCGGAACAGCGAGGCGATCTTCTCGAGCATGTGGATCCTTTGCGTTGCCGGAGCGGCGCCGAGAGAGCATGGCCTGCCGGGAGCAAAAGCCCACCAGCCTGCACGGGCACTGGCGGCCGCGCCGCATGACTGACATCATGATGCAGTGCAGCATGAGCCCGGCTTCCGGCGGGCGCCTGCGCCACCGAAGTTTGACAGGCATCAAGGCCGCGCCAGTAAACCTGGCGACCCAGGCCACCGAGCCCCACCCACATGACAGCATCCCCGGACCGGGTGTCTTTCGCCCCGGTGTACCCATGCAGTGAAAAAAGGAGAAAAGCCGACATGCCAGCCAACCGATTCTTGCCCGAGGAATGGGAATGCCGGCTCCAGGAAATCGACCTGGAGATCGCCCGCCACGCCGTCATCTGCAAGATCCCGCTGCTGCAGGCCGGCGTGGTGGAGCGCGTGCTGGCCAATGACGCCAGCGTCTGCGGCGCCGAGCACGATGCCGCATTCAAGACCCTGCGAGGCCTTCTGTGCATGCACTACACCGAGCTGCTGCACATCAGCGAAGTGCTAAGCCCCGAGGTCGCCCAGGAAATCGCCCACCGCGTGCGCCTGCGGCTGGGCCAGCGCATCGGCAACCAGCTGGGCGGCTGATGCCGGGCTGTCAGCCTGGCCTTTGCCCTGGCGCGAGGGCATGAAAAAAGGGCTACGACACTGTCGTAGCCCTTTTCAATTTGGTTGCGCGAGAAGGATTTGAACCTCCGACCTTTGGGTTATGAGCCCAAAGTTCTCCCTCGGCATAAATTAGAAGTCCAATAAAATCAGCGCGTTAGCTTACCTTGCCTACCTTTAGTTTACCGTGGATTACTGAAGTAAGTGCAGCAAAATTGCAGCAAGTTTAGAGAAAATCTAGGGCTCCTATGTAAGGCAGGGGCACAGGAGGGAGGTCTCGGTAAAAAAGAACGATCGTGCTGAAAATGAAACTCGAGCTATACGAGAGGCAGTCGTCATGACTGCGCTACTCGCATAGACGATGAATCCTCTCCTGATCTCTCCCGCCGAACTGGGCAAACTCGTCGGCTTGGCAACTAGGACGATCTACAACCGGATCAACGAGAGAGGTGACCTGCCTCCCGTGCTGCGCCTAGGGCGTTTGCCTCGATTCGCGCTTGACGACGTCCATGTATGGATCGACGCGAAGCGCACCTCCGAGACAGCCACAGCTACCGCCGCCCCGGCCCGCCGCCGCCCCGGCAGGCCAACTAAAGCAGAGCAGATTGCTCGCCGGGGGCGTGCATGATGAAGGAACTGACACATGCGCGAATGGCTCAACCGTTTGTCCATGCCCCACTTTTCCGCAGTTTCGCTAAGGGCGAGCAGCAACGACTGAAGCTTGACGTTCGATACAGTGTGAAAGAGTCTTGTGTCAGCTTCCATTTCTGGGGGCCAGAGCCGCTGGGTGCAATGGACTTGCGTGTACTGCAAGGGCTTGTCGCTGTCGTAACGAGCCAACGCCCACGTGACGGTGGGGTGAAGCAGTTACTGCGCGATGGACGAGCAGGACGTGCCAGACTGGCACTCAAACACGACGCACTGGAACAGCCCACTATCGCTGCGCGGTTTCGTCTTTCCGCACTCGCTCAGACCATCGGCTACGCCCGCCCCAGCGGACGCATGCGCGCGCTGCTAGAGCAGTCGATCAAGCGCATCTGCGCGATCACCGTCTATGCAACACGGCCAGGATACCGTGCGGCATATCACATCGCTGGCTTTAGCCAAGACACGGAAACTGACGAATTCGTCGTCAGCCTGAACCCCTGCATCACCGCTGCGGTACTCGGAAAGAACGAGTATCTGCGCGTTGATCTTCAAGAGGTGCGCAGGCTCAAGAGCGATGCCACGCATCTGATTCACAGTCGCCTTCATTGGATCAATCACGGCTCGAGCAAATTGCTTACTGTCGACACCCTCTGTGGGTACGCCTACGGCGATGCCCATGCCAGTCCCAGCGGTGTGCGGCAGCGCCGGAGAACTGTCAAGAAGTCGCTGGAAGAACTGAGGGGCATTGGCTGGGGTTGTGAAGAGACTGCCTCAGGTTCGGGAAAGTACATGATCACCCGCCCCCCAGGCCCGAGCAAACCGTTCAAAGCTGCGTCATAACGCTCACGTTGCTGCGTCATAACACTCACGTCGCTGCGTCGTATCACTCACTCGACCGATAAGGTCTGAGCGAGAAAACTGCCAGCCACCACTGGCAGTTTTTTACGCCGCGCCGACGCGTGCTATTTCCAGTCAATATTTCTTCGATGTAAGTTCTAGAGCTTTTTTTCTCATCAAAGGATGCTGCCCTGCGACCTCCTGCTTTGCTATGTTTTTTGCAGCATCATCGCCGCTGACGCGGCTTCTAGCCCTCCATCCTCGCGCCACTGTCTGCCATCCTGGTTGCGTTGAGCCCGATCCGCCTGCGGCGGTTTTGCTTACCAAGAGAGGAGTCAGGGGGCGAAGCTCCCGAACCCTATACGCATCTTTATTGAAGGCCGCCAAAGGGCCATAGCAGGCCTGGGGTGATGATGGCGAAGAGGAAGATAGAGGTCCAGACAAGCCCAAAAGCGCCAGTGGGGGCTCCGCTCAAGATGCGATAGAAGGCGCAACTGCGGGGGCAGGGGATGGGAGAGGTCCCCAAGCGCAGCCTCCGGAGAGCTATGCCCTCCTAGACGTCAGTCGCAAGTAAAGACTCGGCTTCAGCGACGAGGTCCGCAGCCGAGCAGTTGAGCGCCCCCGCAAGCCTCAGGATCATCTGAAATGTCGGCTGCCGCTTTCCGCTCTCGAGCCATGAAACGTAGACGCGTTCAATCCCCGCCTCAAACGCAAGCTTCTCTTGTGTCAGCCTCGCATCTTTCCGGCGGCGGCGTAACGCTTGCCCGAACGCCACAGCTGGCTCCATTCATTGTCCCTCAACTGAAAGAGAGGGACGCTATGCATGCGGGTAAATAAAGTCTTTATACTTTCGTATACATTTGGTAAGATCAAGTGAAAAAAGGAAAGGTAGACTCAATGATCCCCCGTTTCTTGAGAGCAATCATCAGCCTGTCCGCCGTTGTGGCGACCATGGGATGCACAACAACAACGCCCCCAGCAGCATCAAGCCTGGCAGCAGACCAGAGCACGCGAAAAGTTCAGGTGAACACCGCCCGCACGATCAAAGACAACTGGGTGCGAGGTCGGTTGTTTGCAGTGATCGGCCCGAAGGGAGACTCGTGGGAGCTAATAAGTGTTCACACGACATATCCAGCCCGTAGCAAGCAGCAAGAGGTATTTCTGATAACCCGCGACCTCGCTGCATGGGAGACCACCATCGCCCCGGAGAAAAGCTGTACTGACGGCGAAACGGGTTATTCGGTGTGCACCAGTTCGTTAGCGAAGCGGGGATTCTTTGGGGCTAAGCACTACGATGCGACCTCTGTGCGCAAGGCGGTGAACTCGATCTCAGAGGAGCAAGCAAGGGCAGTGATTGCGGCGTTCATTGCGGCCGAAACGGCGAGTAACAGACGCGAAGAGGAAGAGCAAGCAAAACGCCAAGCCGCTTGTTACGAGCGCCACAACGCAAGGACTCGTGAAATCGAAGCTGCCGCAGGACCAGCGATGGCAGCTGCAATTGCAGGAAAACAACTCAACCTGATGGAGCACACAAACATACTTCGCGCACAACAACACGTGTCGGCCAATGTTGCTTGCGGTTTAACGTACAACCCACCCCAAAAATAGCCCACCCGCCACACGACTGCGCGCCTTAAAAGCCGTTAAACCACGGAGATGCGCTCCCCGTGGTTAATCTTCTGCATGTAGAACAGCATGGGCAGCTGACCTGGATAGCCGTGCTGCTTGGCCTCTTGGCACAGGCGCCATGACTGCCCTCGCACGCCGTGGAATCCGGGCTGGGCGGCAATGCGCGCAAGCAGCTCACTGACCGCTGGCCAGCGTCGCCTCGCCAGAGGCTCGGCCAACAGCATGTACAACTCCTGCATGGCGTCCTTCGGACGGCGCCAAGTCCACCGCGTTCCGCCCTTGTGGGCATATCGGGTCAACTCGTATCCAAGCCACCGAAGTTGGGGCTTGCTGTATATGCTGCAAAGACGTTCATGGACCTCCAGCTCGCCCTCCGTGAAAAGCATCATCCAGTGGGCTGTGCTGGCACCTGCCGGAAGGTACAGCGAGAGTACCGCGTTCGCCTTGCCGTGCTTCCTACGCGTCATCCGCTGTGCGGGCGAGGCGGCGACTGCGTAGCAACGGTGGAACTTGCTGACCAGCGCGGGCAGCTTAGCGGCCGCGATGGTGCCGCAGGTGTAGCGCGTGTAGCCGCGCGGGATGTTGTCGAGCACGCGGGCCAGCGCCGCAGCAGTGCTATGCGCCAGCGGGGTGGTGGGGGTAAGCATTGAGGGCTCCTTGAGGGTTTTGATACCTCGTATAGCATTCCCAGCGCGTGTGATCGGGCTGGCTAGTGCTGGAGCGAATGAGACCAATAGATGTTCCGAGCGCAGCTCGGTACAACTGCTCACGCTAGGCATCAGCACATGGCCGAGCAACCGGTGAGGCCCAAGCTGTGCATTCAGCAGACTGGTCTTGAACGTACATTCGTCGCAGGTCTGCCAGTGATTGCATTTGGCCATCTGCGGGAGTCGGAAATCGACCCAGAGCAGTCGGTGGGCACCACTACCCAAACGCGGCCGTTGGTTCACTAAACGCTGGCTGGTAAGCCCAAAACGTGCGGCCGACGTGTCCAGCCCCTGCCCGTTGGCAAGTTATAGTTTCCCACGTTGACGCCTGCCGGGTTTCGCGGAAATTTTACACCTGGACGTTTATAAAGCGCGCTTGTAGACTCAGACCGCAGGCTACTTTCAAAAGAAAACCGTGTCCAGAATATTCCGCGCGGTCCAGTTTATCCCGCAGGTTTTTCGGTCTACATTTCATTAATCATCAGGAGAGAATATTTGTCCCGCGATAATAATGGATCACAAGAAGGCGACAACAGTGTCAACGTCGGCGTTGGCGACTTTCGCGGTGCCAATGTCAATATTGGTGGAGGTGGTCGGCCCAAATTCACGCCTGAGCAAATGCAAATTCAGCGTCATCTTGCGCTTGGCGGAAGTAGCGTAAAGAGCGAGAGCCTTAGCGTCTTTGGCATCGTCACTGGAGTCGCCAGTCTGATCGGTCTCTACTTCACGCTGTTCCAAGCATTTCCGCAGCCAAAAATCTCATCTTGGCCCTACGTTTTCATGTTTGCCTTGGGCATCGGTGTGTTCAGCTTTTTCCTGGCATTTGCACTGCGGAAAAGGAGGTTTGAGAACTTTCTGTTCCGGAAATACTACGTTGAGGCCGGAAATCAAGACAGGCTATACCTGAGTAGTTTTACAGCCGTCTGTCCTTGGTGTCAGTCAAGAATGAATCTTCGCAATGTTGGCCCGAAAGACGGTCCGCGCTTTGATCGGTTCATTTGCGAGCGAAATCCACGACAACACACGATCGATCTTGATCCAACTGTGCTCCCTGAAGTTGAGCAGAACTGATGTTGAACCGGTCGGTCGAGCCGACGTCCTTCGGCAAGCCTCAGTCCACGGCTCAATTTCAACGTTGAGCGTCCGCTTTCACTTGCCACCAACGGCTGCTCCTGGCCGCCTGCGGCTGTCGCACGCCGACTCATTGCGGACGGTCGCAGGACCTTGGTCAACGCCCGCCGTGCAGCGGTTGCGGTCGGTCGACTTTCCCCGTTGACAGACAGCTATCGTCCATCATGCTGGCGTTCACAAACATGCGCTTGGGGCGCAACTAAGGTAGGTCGAAGCTTACTGCTCAGCGTCCGCCTCGTTGGCCGCCGTGGGTCGTCTCCGTGTGCACAAGCCCCGAATCCGCGCCCATGCCGATGTGCGCCTTCACCCCTAAGTGTTATTGATTGCCCTTCTTCGTCTGGTGCATCTCTGGTCGTCGCTTGCCAACTTCGTTCTTGGACGCCTCCCTCGTCCTAGTCGGGGTGGGTGCTGCGATGATGTGATTATCAATTTGATGAGCGTGGTAATATCTTTCCTATAAGGCGCGTCTCTTGCTACGCGCGCGGGCCCGTCGCCCGGGAAAGGGCCCTTGGCAGAACCCCTCGATGCTTCGCAGGCGCAGCGTGAACGGCTGGCGTTCTTGGAGTTGCGCGCGTTCTTCACGGGCGAACTGAGGCGCTCCGACATCGAGGCTCGCTTTGGCATCAAGCCGGCGGCCTCGTCCCGCGACCTGGCGCTGTATCGCGAGATCGCGCCGGACAATCTGGAATACGACGCTGTGGGCAGGTGCTACCGGCCCTCGCCGTCTTTCGCCCCGGTGTTCGAGTTCAACCCGAACCGCGTGCTCGCGTGGCTCTTGCAAGGCTTCGGCGATGGGCTGGACCTGGGCTTGAAGCAGGCGGCACCGTGCGAGGGCCCGGGCCAGCTCACGCGGCCTAATATGCACGTGCTTGGCTCGATCACCCGCAGCATGTGTGCCAAGCGCGCCACGCGCATCAGCTACCTGTCGCTGTCCTCGGGCTTGAAGCGCCGGGAGATCGTGCCGGTGGCATTGGCCGACAACGGTCTGCGTTGGCATGTTCGGGCTTTCGACCGCGAGAAGGGCCGCTTTGGCGACTTCGTGCTGACGCGGATTTCGAAGGTGCAGGAGATTGAGGGCGAAGTCGAGGAGCGCGAGCTCTTGGGGGCCGATGAGCAGTGGGCTCGAATGGTCGAGATGGAGCTTGCGCCGCATCCCGGCATTGAGCACCCGAAGGCCATCGAAGCCGACTACGGCATGCACGACGGGGTGTTGCGCATCAAGGCTCGCGCGGCCCTGGCGGGCTACGTGCTGCGGCGATGGAATGTGGACGCGAGCCCGGACCACCGGCTGGAGCATTCGATCCATAACCTGTGGTTGCGCAATCCGCAGACGCTTTATGGGGTGGAGAGCGCGGCTCTCGCCCCGGGCCAAAGGGAGGCCCTCGAATCGGCCGTCAACGGCTGACCGGGGGGAAACGGAAAAGATATGAAGCTTGAAGAGATCGCCAAGGGCGCGCTCGTCTCTGGCATTGAGCCGGGGAAGGTCGCCCGCATCGTGAGCGCGGACCCGCTAGGGGACAACGCCGTCACCGTCGTCTACCGGACCGACGACGGCCGCCTGGGCGAGCGCGTTCTCTTCCGCTCGAATGAATCGGAGCTCTCGATCGCGACGGCTGGCCGCCCGTGGAGCTTCGACGCGGACGGGGAGGGCTTCAAGCTCGCCGCCGAGGCCATCCGCATCAACTTGGCCCACCTGTTCGATCCGATGATGGCGGTCCACACCTCCAACGTCGAGCCGCTGCCGCACCAGATTACCGCGGTCTACGAGTCGATGCTGCCCAGGCAGCCCCTGCGCTTCGTTCTGGCCGACGACCCCGGCGCGGGCAAGACGATCATGGCGGGCCTCTTGATTCGCGAGCTGCTCATGCGCGCCGACGCCGCTCGGATCCTGATCGTGTCTCCTGGCAGCCTGGTGGAGCAGTGGCAGGAAGAGCTTTATGAAAAGTTCGGCCTCTCCTTCACGCTCTTCACCCGCGAGCTGGTGGACCAGAGCCGTACAGGCAACCCCTTCGAGGACCATGACCTGCTCGTCGCCCGGCTCGACCAGCTCTCGCGAAGCGAGGAGCTGCAAGAGAAGATCAAGCTCAGCCGCTTCGACCTGGTGGTGGTCGACGAAGCCCACAAGCTCTCGGCCACCTGGTTCGGCTCCAAAGTCAACGAGACCAAGCGCTTCAGGCTTGGCCAGCTCTTGGGATCGGTCGCCCGCAACTTCCTGCTGATGACGGCCACGCCGCATAACGGCAAGGAGGAGGACTTCCAGCTCTTCCTCTCGCTGCTGGACTCGGACCGCTTCTACGGTAAGTTCCGCGACGGCGCTCACAAGGTCGACGTGTCCGACCTGATGCGCCGTATGGTCAAGGAAGACCTGTTGAAGTTCGACGGCACGCGGCTCTTCCCCGAGCGCGTCGCTTACACAGCCAACTACAAGCTCTCCGACGCTGAGCGCGCCCTATACGACGCCGTCACGGCCTACGTGAAGGAGGAGATGAACCGTGCCGACGCGTTAGATGGCAAGCGCAAGGGTACAGTCGGTTTCGCCCTGACCGCCTTGCAGCGCCGCCTCGCGTCCAGCCCCGAGGCGATCTACCAGTCGTTGAAGCGCCGCCGCGAGAAGTTGAAGCGGCGCATCGAGGAGGAGAGGCAGCGCCAGAAAGGCGGGCGCATCAGCGCCTCGGAAATCTTCGCCGACGACGTGGCCGAGAACATTTGGGACACCGAGGACGACCTCACCCCGGAGGACTACGAGAACTTCGAGGAGGAGGTGGTCGACCAGGCCACCGCGGCCCAGACCATCGCCGAGCTCGAAGCCGAAGTCTTCACGTTGGAGCAGTTGGAGAAGCAAGCCAAGTCGCTGCGCGATGGCGGGCAGGACCGCAAGTGGGAAGAACTGCGCGAGATCCTGCAAAACACGCCGGAGATGCTCGGCCCCGATGGCTTGCAGCGAAAGCTCATCATCTTCACCGAGCACCGAGACACCTTGAACTACCTGGCCGACCGCATCCGCGGGCTGCTGGGCAAGCGCGAGGCTGTGACGATGATCCATGGCGGCACGCATCGCGAAGACCGCCGCAAGGTGCAGGAGATGTTTCGAACCGACCGGGACACCCGCGTCCTGCTGGCCACCGACGCTGCCGGCGAAGGCGTGAACCTACAAAACGCAAACCTGATGGTCAATTACGACCTGCCGTGGAACCCGAACCGATTGGAGCAGCGCTTCGGCCGCATCCATCGCATCGGCCAGACCCAGGTCTGCCACCTCTGGAATATGGTCGCGGCCGAGACCCGCGAGGGTAACGTCTTCCAGAAGCTCTTCGAGAAGCTCGAAATCGAGCGCAAGGCCCTGGGTGGCCGGGTATTCGACATCCTGGGCAAAGTCTTCGATGGCGTAAGCCTGCGCGACCTGCTGATCGAGGCCATCCGCTACGGCGAAGACCCGGCCCGCAAGCGCCATCTCCAAGAGGTGGTCCAAGGAGCGCTCGACACCGACAAGCTTCGCGAGATCATCCGGCGCAACGCCCTGGCAAACGAAATCATGGACGAGCGCCGCCTCTTCGCCTTGAAGGAGGAGATGGAGAAGGCCGAGGCCAGGAAACTCCAGCCCTATTTCATCCGCTCCTTTTTCGCCCAGGCCTTCGCCCAGCTCGGCGGCGACTTGAAGCCGCGCGGCTCTGGTCGCTTCGAGATCACGCACGTCCCGGCCCTCATCCGCGAACGCGACCGCCAGCTCCAAGGCCGCGAGCGCCGCAGCATGACGCCCGTGGTCACCAAATACGAGCGTGTGTGCTTCGAGAAGGGCAACGTACGCGTCGAGGACAAGCCGACAGAGCCGCAAGCGAGCCTGGTCCACCCGGCTCATCCGCTCATGCAGTCGGTGGTCGACCTAGCTATCGAGCAGCATCGCGCGAAGCTCAAACAAGGCGCCGTGCTGTTGGCCCCCGACGACGAAGGTATCGAGCCCAAGCTCATGCTGATGCTCGACCACTCCGTCAAAGAGGGCGGCGAGTCCGGCATCGTGGTCTCGCGCCGCTTGCAATTCGTGACCATCGACAAGGCCGGCGTCATCGAGAACGCCGGCTGGGCCCCTCATCTGGATTTGACCGAGCTCGACGAGACCCAGTTGAAGATGGTCGCCGACCAAGTCCAGGCCGAATGGATCAAGAGGGACTTGGAGCAGGCGGCCATGGCGCACGCCTCCGAGAAGCTCGTCCCCGAACACTTCGAAGAGGTCCGCTTCCGCCGTGAAAGCCAGGTTGACAAGAACTTGGCGGCCATCCGCGAGCGGCTGGTTAAAGAAATCGACTACTGGTCGGACCGGCACGAAAAGTTCAAGACCGACCTACAAGCCGGGAAGGACGTGCGCCTGACCTTGGAGAACGTCCGCAGGACGATCGATGAGCTGTCGGCCCGCTTGGAGACGCGCACCAAGGAGCTGGAAGCCATGCGCAACGTCGTCTCGGGCATCCCTGTGGTGGTTGGCGGCGCGCTGGTCATTCCGGCGGGCCTGCTGGCCCAGCGCAACGGAGAACCGCAAGGTCAGACCTGGACGGCGGACGCCGACGCCCGCGCGCACGTCGAGCGCGTGGCCATGGAGGCGGTCCGCAAGGCGGAAGAAGCTTTGGGCCATGAAGTCATCGATGTCTCGGCCGAGAAGTGCGGCTGGGATCTCACGGCCGTGGTGCCTGCCAAGGACGGCAAGCTGCCGCAGGCCCGCCACATCGAGGTCAAGGGGCGCGCGAAGGGCCAGTCCACCATCACCGTCACCCGCAACGAGATCCTTTATGCCCTCAACCAGGCGGAGAAGTTCCTGCTGGCCATCGTGATCATCGATGGCGATTCGTACGAGGGGCCTCACTACATTCGAAATCCATTCACCCAAGAGCCCGACTGGGCGGTGACAAGCATCAATCTCGACCTGACAGCCTTGCTGGAGAAAGCACAAGAACAATGACTGCCATCAAGACGCCGAAGAAGCTCATCGAAGTGGCCCTACCGCTCGATGACATCAACGCGGCTTCCTCGAAGGAAAAATCCATCCGCCATGGCCACCCGTCCACGCTCCACATGTGGTTTGCCCGGCGGCCTCTTGCGGCTGCCAGGGCGATCCTGTTCGCGCAGATGGTCAACGATCCGGGCTATGAGCGACACCTCGGCCGCGGTGTCAACAAGGAGCGGGCCAAGGTCGAGCGCGAGCGTCTGTTCAACATCATTCGGGACTTGGTGAAATGGGAGAACACCGACAACCAAGAGGTGCTGAACCGGGCCCGCAACGAAATAAAGAAGTCATGGCGGGAGACTTGCGAGCTCAATGCCGGCCTGCCAGGGTTCGACCCGGACAAGCTCCCGGTCTTCCACGACCCGTTTGCGGGCGGCGGATCGCTGCCGCTGGAAGCGCAGCGGCTCGGCTTTGAAAGCTACGCCACCGACTTGAACCCCGTGCCCGTGGTCTTGAACAAGGCGATGTTGGAGATCCCGCCGCGATTCAAGGACCGCCCCCCGGTCGGTCCGAAGTCGCTGGCCGCAAGCCAAGCGCGGATTGACGAGCACTGGGAAGGCGCGCGCGGCCTGGCCGAAGACCTTCGCCGCTATGGCAACTGGGTCGCGAACAACGCGCGCCAGCGCCTGGCTGAGCAGTATGCGCAGGTCACTCTCCCCAAGCGATTGGGCGGGGGCAAGGGCACGGTGCTCACTTGGCTTTGGTGCCGCACTGTCGCCAGCCCCAACCCTGCGGCCGGCGGAGCGCACATTCCGCTGTCGAAGTCCTTCCAGCTTTCCACGAAGGAAGGCCGCAAGCTCCACGTCGTTCCGAAAGTTTCGGACGACAAGCGCAGCTATGAGTTCGTGCTGCAAGAGGGCGGAGAGCCAAAGCTTCCCAGTACCGTCGGTGGCCGGGGCGGCTTCTGCATCTTCACGGAATCCGTGGTTCCGCTGCCCTACATCCAGGCCGAAGGACAGGCCGGGCGGCTTGGGCATCGCCTCATGGCCGCCGTGGTGGAGACGCCGAGGGGCAAAACCTATGTGGCCGCCAGCGAGATCGATGTACCTGACTTCTCCGCGCTGTCGCCAAGCGCGCCCGACGCGGAGATCCTGCACTGGAAGAGCTGCACTAATGTCGTCGTGTATGGCATGACGACCTTCGAGAGCCTCTTCAACCTACGCCAGCAACATGCACTCTCGACTTTCTCGGCGCTTGTCGTCGAGTCTCGTGAGGTCATCAGAGCCGACGCGGCCAAGGCGGGCATGCTGGACGATGGCCTGACCCTCGATCAAGGCGGCTCTGGCGCCACGGCCTACGCCGAGGCGGTGTCTGTGTATCTAACCTGTGCAATCGGCCGGGCCGCGGACTACTGGAACACGTTGACCGCTTGGGAGTCGGGCGGCGAGTTCGTCGCCCACGCCTTCACCAAGCACGCGATGCCCATCGTTTGGGACTACGCGGAGATCAACCCGTTGACCGATGGCGGCGGAACTTGGGCCAGCGCGTTGGGATGGATCGCTCGGGTCATCGACTTACTTCCCGCCTATGCGCCAGGGCATGCGATGCAGCTCGACGCGGCGAAGGCCACGATCCCGACCGATGCGTTGACGGTGGTCTCGACGGACCCGCCGTATTACGACAACGTGCCGTATTCGAACCTGTCGGACTTCTTCTACATATGGATGCGGCTGTGTCTGCGCCAAGTGTTCCCCGACGTTTTCGCGACGCGCCAGACGCCGAAGAAAGATGAGCTGGTGGCGTCGCACAGCCTCTACGCGGACCTCAACGACGCCATGCGGCACTTCACCGATGGCATGACGCTCGCGCTGCGGCAGATCCACGACAAGTCCAACGAGTCGGTGCCGGTCACAATCTACTACGCGTTCAAGCAAAGCAAGACCGGCGCGACAGGCACGGCTTCCTCAGGCTGGGAAAGCTTCCTGGAATCGGTCATCCAGTCCGAGTTCGTGATCACCGGCACCTGGCCTGTCCGAACCGAGCGTAGCAGCCGCGGCATCGCCATCGGCGCAAACGCGCTGGCCTCGTCGATCGTACTTGTCTGCCGCAAGCGCGACGAGGGCGCCACCACCGTGTCTCGTCGTGAGTTCTTGCGCGAGCTCAAAGAGCAGATGTCGGAGGCGTTGGACGTGATGATCGGTGGCGGTGAAGGCGTCTCGCCCGTTGCTCCGGTTGACTTGGCGCAGGCGGTCATCGGCCCCGGCATGGCGATCTTCTCCAAATACTCCGCGGTGCTTGAAGCTGACGGCCGGCCCATGTCGGTCCACACAGCGCTGACCCTCATCAATAAGATGTTGACCGAGGGAGCCGACGGCCTCGATGCTGACACGCAGTTCTGCCTAGCTTGGTTCGACGAGAAGGGTTGGGCCCAAGGCGACTTTGGCCAGGCGGATGTCTTGGCCCGGGCGAAGGGCACAAGCGTGGATGGCGTGGCGCGGGCTGGCGTGATCGAGTCCGGCTCTGGGATCGTGCGTCTCTTGAAGCCAAGTGAATACCCGGCCGATTGGTCGCCGGAGAACGACAACAACACGCCTGTGTGGGAAGCTCTCCACCAAATGGTCCGCGCGTTGCAAGCCGAAGGAGAGTCGGCTGCGGGCGCTCTGCTGGCGGGGATGCCGGCGTTGGCCGAAAACATCCGGCCTTTGGCCTATCGCCTTTATACGCTGTGCGAGCGCAATGGATGGACCGACGAGGCCCGCGCATATAACGAACTGGGGACTTCCTGGACGGGCATCGAATCCGCTTCCCATGAGGTCGGCCGTTTCGGCTCGCAACGAGACATCGAAAGCATCTAGGGAGAGAAGATATGAAGCTGAAGCCATGGCGAGAGCTCGCCATTCCGCACGAGGATGTCCTAAAAGGCACCTTCCAGCAGGCGGAGTTCGCCGCAGACATCTCCAAGGTCCACCAAGGGACGGCGACGCCTGAATATCAGGATGCGGAGCTCTTCTTCCAGCGGACCTATATCACCGAAGGCATGCGCCTGCTGCTCGACTCTGTCGTCAAGCGGCTGGCCGGGCTGGGCGGCGATCCTGTGGTCCAGCTTCAAACGGCGTTCGGTGGCGGCAAGACCCACACCCTGCTCGCGGTCTACCACTTGGCCGAGGGCAAGAAGGCGACCTCCAAGCTCCAAGGCGTCAGCAAGATCCTGACCGATGCAGGCATCGTCGAGATGCCCAAAGCCAAGGTCGCGGTGCTGGATGGCGTAGAGCTGTTGGACCTGGCGAGCAAGCCGCGTGTCTACGGCTCGACGAAGGTCAAGACGATCTGGGGCGAGCTGGCCTGGCAGCTCGGCGGCGCGGAGGCGTTCGCCAAGCTCAAAGAAGCCGACGCCGACGGGACGGCGCCTGGCAAAGGTATCCTGGCCGACATCTTGTCTAGCGCGGCGCCTTGCATCGTGCTCATGGACGAGTTGGTTCGTTATGTCTCGCAGTTTGAGGAAGGGAAGGTGCTCTCGGGAGGCACCTACGACACCCAGATTTCTTTCATTCAATCGCTGACCGAGGCGATGAAGGCTGTGCCCAACGCGATCCTGTTGGCCTCGCTGCCGTTCTCGGATCGCGAGGCGGGCAGCCAGCAGGGTGTGAAGGCCTTGAAGGCGTTGGAGCACTATTTCGGCCGCGTCCAGGCTCTTTGGAAGCCTGTCGCCACCGAAGAGGCTTTCGAGATCGTGCGTCGCCGGCTCTTCGCGGACGTGAGCGATCGGCTCGCCGCTGACGATGTCTGCCGCGCCTATGCGGATTTCTATGCTGCCAACTCGGGCGACTTCCCTGCCGAGACGTTGGAAGCCGCCTATCTTGAACGGCTGCGGCAAGCCTACCCAATCCATCCCGAGGTGTTCGATCGCCTCTATGACGACTGGTCATCACTCGACAACTTCCAGCGCACGCGCGGCGTCTTGAAGTTCATGGCCAAAGTGATCCATCGACTCTGGACCTCAGGCAACAACGATCTGATGATCCAGCCGGGCTCGCTGCCTTTGTTCGATTCCGACACCCGCAACGAGGCCATCAACTACCTTCAACAGGGGTGGGATCCGGTCCTTGAACGCGACATCGATGGCGAGCGGGCGGCGACGACTGAGCTTGACAACGCCAAGCCGCTCTTCGGCTCAATCCACGCATGCCGCCGGATCGCGCGCTCTATCTTCCTCGGGTCGGCCCCGGACGCAGGCATCGTCGGCGGCGCCAAGCACCATCGAGGCTTGGATCTCGGCCGCCTTATGCTGGGCTGTGCCCAGCCTGGCCAAGTGTTGGGCCACTACAAGGACGGCGTGCGGGCGTTGGTGGATCGCCTGCAATACATCAACAGCGCGAATAACCGATACTGGTTCGACACGCGGCCCAACCTGCGTCGCGAGATGGAAGAGCGCAAGCGCCGCTACGACCTGCGCGAGGATGTCTACCCGTTCATCAAGGACAAACTGCGCTTCGCGCCGGGCGACTTTGGCGGCGTCCACATCTTCACGCCCTCGGCCGATGTGCCGGACGACCATCAGTTGCGTTTGGTGGTCCTGCCGCCGGAAGCTTCGTTCAGCCGCTCGGGCCAGTCGACCGCGATCGAAGCGGCGCAGGCGATCGTGAAGCACCGGGGCGAACAGTTTCGCCAGCGCCAGAATCGTTTGATATTTTTGGCGTCGGACGCTGACACGATTTCCCGCTTGAAGGACCAGATCACTTCGGTTCTGGCCTGGAAGTCCATCGTGGACGATGTGAAGGAGGGCCGTCTCAATCTCGACGTGCACCAGAGCAAGCTCGCTTCACACAGCTACGACGTGGCGGCGGAGGCAATCGGCCGCATGATTCGCGAGACCTACAAGTGGCTGCTCGCGCCGTCGCAAGAAGCCTCCCCGGGAACTGGCATCGGCGATATTCAGTGGGACCACCATCTGATCAGTCCCGCGGCGGTGAACCGCACCGAGGAGATTCAGAAAGTCTTGAAGGAGCATGAACTGCTGATCACCGAGTGGGCCCCTGTCCACTTGGAAAAGATGCTGCGCACTTGGTTTTGGAAGGATGACGCGCAGGCCGTCTCGGCTCTCGATGTCTGGCAAAAGACTTGCTGCTATCTCTACCTGCCGCGTCTCAAAGACGAGCATACGCTGCGGGCGGCGATCAATGTCGGCGTCGACGCGCGGGACTTTTTCGGCATCGCATATGGCCAGGAGGAAAGCCGCTACAAGGGCTTCCATTTCGATGAGGCCACCACGGCCATCTTCGACGAGGCCCTGCTGCTGGTCGAACCCAAGGCCGCCTCTGAGTTCGCGGCCAAGCTCGCCCAGGAGAAGGCCGACCGCGACGCCAAGGCCAAAGGCGAAATCAAGGACAAGGAAGTACCGGCCGGCGGTAGATCTGGCGGCTCTTCCGGCGATGGCGGCGACGGGTCGAGCGGCGGCGGCGACGGCGGAACGCCTTCGCCTTTGCCTTCCAAGCCCCCTGCGGCCAAGAAGACGGTGTTCTTCGGCAATGTGGAGCTCGATCCCGTCAAGGCCAAGCTTCAATTTTCAGAAATCTCCGAAGAGGTGCTCATGCTCTTCACGTCCAAGCCCGGTGTGAAGGTCACGATCAAGGTCGAGATCCACGCAGAAACCCAACCCGGCTTCGACGAGTCCACGCAGCGGGCGGTCCTCGAAAACACCCGCGTGTTGAAGTTCATCAACCGAGATTTCGACTGATCGGGCGGGCACCGTGGCCAAGATCAGCGTTCCAGTCCAGCCGACCAAGCGGGAGATGCAGCGGCATCTCCAATCGCTGCTCGATGACGAGGTGAGCGCCTTCCGCGGCACGCTCGATCTCGATGTGTCCCATGTCGACATGCGGGCCCAGGTCTACGGCGTGCGCATCTCCGATGTGGAGTTGGGCGCTACAACCATCGGCGTGTCCTATGAGGTCGACTACAACGTCTTCAACGGATGCAAGGACATGGACATCGACGACTCGGAAGAGGGGTTTGTCGAAGGCGTCCTGACCGATGGCGGATGGCGCTTCGAAGAACTTGTACCGCCGCCCAAGAGGTCCACCGTGGACGAGTTCTAGATCGAAGAACAACAACAGGAGGAGACGCTGATGACCTCGGAACAATCGAGCGGTGCGACGAAAGACGTGGACGACGCCAAAGAGGCCGCAACCATCGGGCGGGAGCCTGACTTCATCGATTTCCGCCAGAGGCCCGACGTCATCAAGCCGCCCCCTCGAAAAACCGCCGCGAAGAAGTGAGGGGTTCAATGCCGAACATCCGATCCCTCGACATGAAACTCGTCGACGACCTATTCGATATGGGCGGCGGCTACGTGCTCGACTTCTCGGACCGGACGATGTGGTCCTTCTTCGCCGAGGAGCTCAACGTTGACATCGATGATCCGGCCTATCAGGAGCAGGGCACCTCGAAGGCCAAGCGCCTGCGCTGCTACCTGAACAAGGTGGACTTGACCACGTCGATCAAGACGCTTAAAGCACTCTGGGAATACCGAGAGGCCACGCGGAAGGACAGCAGGCGCGCCGAATGGGTAGACAACGCCGAAGGGCGTTTCCTCTCACTGCTCAACCGCATGCAGGGCAAGCCCGACCTGGCGGCTCCGCAGGGCGAGCGGCCTAAGCCCGCATTCGATCGACCGAAGATCATCCTCTTAAAGCAGAAGCTCATCGAGCTGTCGGCCTTGGAGCCGCAGCCGCGCGGCTACGCGTTCGAGGCCTGGCTTACCAACGCGTTCAACGCGTTCGGTCTGCAAGCGCGGGAGCCGTTCCGCCAGCGCGGCGAGCAGATCGACGGGAGCTTCCAGTTGCAGGGCGATACCTACCTCGTCGAGGCAAAGTGGCACTCGGCGCAAACCCCGGCGGCCGATCTGCATGCCTTCCACGGCAAGGTCGAGCAGAAGGCGGCATGGGCCCGCGGGCTCTTCATCAGCAACAGCGGCTTCACGCCCGATGGCCTGATCGCCTTCGGCAAAGGCAAGCGCGTGATCTGCATGGATGGCTTCGACCTGTTCGAGACGCTCGATCGCGAGCTGCCGCTCGACCAGGTGATCGCCCGCAAGGCGCGCCGTGCCGCGGAGACGGGCCTGCCGTTCGAACGTGTGCGCGATATCTTCGGCCACTGAGGCCGAGGTCTGAACAAGAAAGGGGAGACGATGGCTAAACCAAAGGCAAAACCGAAGGCTGACGATTCGACAAGCTCATTGTTCGAGGAAAACTATCTCGTCCGCACGCTCGGGCGCATCGCCCAAGATTATGAGGTCGCCCTCACCGAGCTCGTGGCCAATGCCTGGGATGCTGGTGCGTCTCTCGTAGACCTGACCATTCCTCCCACCAACGAGCTGGCCCTGACGGTCGAGGACGACGGGCACGGCATGTATGCTGGCCAGTTCAAGGGCCGCTGGATGAAGCTGGGCTACAACCGGCTCAAGCATCAAAGCGCGCTGGTCGAGTTCCCGCCGGAGCGCCAAGGCTGGCGCCGCAAGGCCTATGGACGCAACGGCGTCGGCCGCCACGGTCTGCTGTGCTTCGCCGATCAGTATTCGGTGGAGACCTGGCGCGAGGACAAGGGCGCGAGCTTCAACATCGGCACCCAGAGCGAAGAGAACCCCTTCAAGATCGAGAAGGAAGGCTCCTTTATCAGGAAGGGCCACGGGACCAAGCTCTCCGTCATCGTCCAGCGGCACTTGCCGAACGCCGACGCCATCCGCGAGATCCTGGCGGGCCGCTTCGTCCACGATCCCCAGTTCGTCGTTCGGGTCAATGGGGTGTCGGTCGCGTTGGCCGACCAGACGGGCCTCATCGAGAAGCAAGACTTGCAGATTCCCGGTTGCCCGCCGGCCGAAGCATTCGTCGTCGACACGATGCGGACGGCCAAATACACGCTCTACCAAGGCATCGCCTTCTGGGTGAATGGGCGCCTGGTCGGCGTCCCGAGCTGGGTGGTCGGCTCGGATGCTGTGATCGATGGCCGCGCGCGCTTCGCTAAGCGCTTCTCGATCGTGATCAAAGCCGACGACGGCTGGCTGCCCGAGGTCGAGCAGGACTGGGTCCGCTTCAAGAGCGGCAATAAGGTCGATGCGCTCTTCGAAGCCGCACGCGACTATGCGAAGAATGTCTTCGCGCAGCTCTCGGCGACGCTGGTGGAGGAGAGCTCCGAAGAGGCCCTGGTCAAGAACCGCGAGGACTTCAAGGAACTATCGCCCTTGGGCCGGGCCGAGGTCGCCAGCTTCGCCCGCGATCTGGTGAAGGCCACGCCTACCGTTTCGCAGGACGTGCTCTCGGCCGCAGTTCAGGCGTTGATCAACATCGAAAAGGCCCGCGGCGGTGCGGCGCTGCTCGAAAAGCTCACCCGGCTCGACGAGTCAGACATTGAGGGGCTCGACCGGCTGCTGAGCCAGTGGACCGTCCGCGACGCGCTGTCGGTGCTCGATGAGATCGACCATCGCTTGGCGGTTATCGTGGCCATCGAGAAGCTCGCTGGCGATGAGGCGGCCGACGAGCTGCACACCTTGCACCCGCTGGTGACGCAGGCCCGGTGGCTCTTCGGGCCCGAGTTCGACAGCAGCGAATATTCGTCGAACGTCAGCCTGCGCACGGCTGCCGAGAAGATCTTCAAGAAGCGGCTGTCCAACGATGCTTTCATCAATGCCAAGCAGCGGCCCGACATCATGGCGCTGGCCGACGCGACCTGCTCGATCGTCGGCACGGAAGGATTCGACGCGACCGACCCCACCCTGACCCGAATTCAAAACGTCCTGATCATCGAGTTGAAGAAGGGCCGCTCCGCGATCGGTCGCGAGGAGATGAACCAGGGCAACGGCTACGTGCAGGACTTCCTCGGCAGCGGCGCGCTTGACGGCACGCCGATGTTCCGTGCGTTCGTTGTCGGCCATGCGATCACCGCGAAGACCACGCGCGAGATCGAACTAAAAGAAGAAGGTGTGCTGCGGGGCAGGGTCCAGGCCGTGACCTATGGCCAGCTCATGCGTTCGGCCCATCAGCGGCTTTTTCGCTTGAAAGAGCGGATACCGGCACGCTACGAGGATATGTCAGGGGCGGACCTGTCCGCCAAGGTGATGCTGACCACTTCGCAGGCCTCGCTCGCGCTATCAGTCTCAGGGAAGGGCTGAGTTGGCTTGCGGTTCAAGATTGCACATGTTGATTTCCATTTAGAAGTGACCCGCTAGCCCCCAGCAGGTCAGGTCGGCGTGGAAATCAACAAGCAGATGGCTGGTACTTGCCGCATTGAACCACGGATGTCTTCGGTTGCTGCCGCTCAGTCACTGGATCGTGAATGACCCAGATCAGCCTAAAGCGCAGGTGGCTTTTGTTGCGCCTGACGGACCGCTATCTGGCGATAGCAGCAGCTTGCGCCAGCTACACTCCTGCCCCTCATGACCGCCAAGAAGCAAAAGAAGCCTCGCAAGCGCCACGCTCCCGCTGCCTCTTCTATGTCCCCACTACGCCGCCTCGGCATCTGACTGCTCACCTCTGCCACCATTACTATTCAGACTACGAGCCGCTGCTTTGCACCAGCTACTGTCCCTGCTTCCCCTCGATCCGAGCATTCCGACCCTGCTACCACTACGCCCACACATCTCCGGGACTGTCCCCAGTTTTTCGCGAGTGCCGTGGCTCCAATCGTGCATAACGCGCCTTATCTTATCTGCGTGAGCTTTGCTATGGCGCGGCGAGTACATTCGGAAATGCACCATTGGCGCTATACCTCTATGAGGAAACTGCGCGCGCGGGACAGAAGTCCAGCGCACTTGCATCGGCGGACCTGCCTCATGCATCTTGCTTCAGGGCGCATTAGGCAGGGCCGCCAACCTGCAAACATACACACACTGGGGATTGCTCCCCGCGCGGAAAGTCGCCAACTTTCCGCAAATCGCTGAAGCTGCATGCTGGGTAACGCTGGCTGGTGCGGCTACGACGGGCGCTGGGTGGTAGCCGCCACCTCTCGACCCAATCCAACACGGCGTTGGGCGACACGGAAACGGGCGACTGGGTAACCAGTCCAACCCTGTTGACACATGAAGTGGTGCAAATCCACGCTCCGGGACGTTCGAAAATGAACGGCGTGACGGAGGCCGCGCGTGTGGGCTGCTGAGGCGTCAGAAATGGCGCAGGGGTCGGAGGCGAAAGCTGGACGACCTGGGACCTTCGTAATGGAAGGCTCGCTGGATAGCTCAAGCACGTAGATAGGGGTGAGAGCCCCCTTTATCGCGGTGAGAGACCTTGGTTGCGCTCCCCTGAGGGAGTGATTCATCGATGAGGGTTCAAGGCGGGTAGGCGCCTGCTATGGAACATCGGGGCGCTGAAACGGCCTTCTGGCCGGTAAGCGTATGCGATGCCTTGAACCGGAGATGACGCAAGCCGAAATCGTGGTCTCGACATGGTTGACTAACGTGGGAACCTCTGACGGCCAATTGACCATGGTGGCACCTGGGACGGCACAAGAGGGGGAGAGTCGGTGAGTAGCGTCTGAGCGACCTTCGAGCCTTCATCAGGCAAGCGGGAAGCGAGCGAAAGCTGGCGGCGATTGAACGTGTGTATGCCCGCCCGAGGACAATCCTCGGCGGTCCGGGCCTGGCGGCCCATTGCAGTGTGTGATAGCCCGAGGCGCTTGGCGGTGTGGACGGCGAACCTCTCCTGGCTTGGCGGCCAGGGAACGCAAGAGAGTTTGGATTCGATCAGGACCGTGCCCATGTGAAGGACAGTCTCGGCACGGCATCTGCGGGCTGCAAAGCGCCGCGCGAGGTCATCTCTCATCTCTCAGGCCCCCTCCATCGCGGTGGGGGCTTTCTGGCTTGTGCTCAAGGAAGGCCTACCACCCACGCTCATCGCTTCAGTCCACAAAAAAGCCCGGGCCGAAGCCCGGGCAAAGAGAAGAGGAAACGAACACATGAAACGTGAGGCCTCAAATCGTCTTCAAGCTATTTCCTTCAACAACAGAGTCCTCAGCTATGTATAGCGCGTCGACGCATAACAAAGTGGGGATTTGAAACTCACCGTCATTGGAAATGATCGTGCAAGGCTGCGCCGACGGCAGCTGGCTCAGCATCGGAGATACCCTAAGCAGCACACTCTGAGCTTGGCGGCTGCCGGAGGGCAAGAATCCGTTAGGCAGGGGGGCTATCGCCCCCCGAGCCAAAGCACTCAGCGGCCTGGTCAGCACTCACGCCGCGCGCACGAGGGCGACAAGCTCATCTTCGCGCGGGTTGTAATACCGCATCGCCATCTGAATGGACCGCCAGCCCATCAACTTTGCCAATGTGGTCGCTGGCATGCGGGGCGCAAAGCGCGATGCCGCCTCATGCCGCAAATCATGAAAATGCAAATCCTCGATGCCAACCCTCACGCAAGCACGCGCGAAAGCAGCCCCGAGGCCATTGGAGTCATGGAAAGTAAAAACCTTGCCATCAATGTTCCGCGGTAGTACACGCAGCGCCTCTTCAGCCGTTAAGGAAAGCGGCACGACACGCTTGTCCCCATTCTTCGTAACACTCAATCGCACCACATGGGCATGAAGATCCACTTGGTCCCACGATAACCCGGCAATCTCTCCGCGCCGCATGCCTGTCTCAATCGCCAGAATGACAGCACACTCGAGGCCTACGCTTCTGCTTTCTCGACATGCAACCATCAGCTTCGTCTCTTCATCCGCCGACGGCCTGCGCTCCCGATGCTTTCCCACCACCGGTTTGCGCACATGCTTAACCCAGTTCTCTACGGGAATCGACCAATCTTTGCGTGCAGTATTGAGCACCACGGACAACAGCAGCAGTTCCTCGCGGACGGTCTTGTTCGACGCCTCCTCGTCAATACGCTCATCCCGATAGGTCGAAAAGTCGACAGATCGAAGTGCTGCCAGGCGCTGGAGGGCCACTGGATGCGCAATCAGCCGCTTGAGCCGCGAGAGTTCAGGACCTTTGCCCAGCTTGGTGGGCGTGACCTCGTCACGGTAGCGTTCAAGCAGTTGACGCAGCGTCGTTCGCTCGGCTTCAGAGCGATCAATGAAGATTCTCCGACTCGACCGTGGAGGCCCAATCCTGGGCGTCGCGCTTGGTTTCGAAAGTCCGACTCTGTGTCGGGTAACCGACCCGGCGGACGGTGGCTTGATGCTGGAACGGGCCGCGGTAGTTGAAAGTTGCCATCCTTGCTCCTAGGGTTGTGGGGGCAAGGCGTATAGCTCCAAGTGCAGCAAAAGTGCAGCAGAAACTCCAGCTACAACGAAAAAAGGGTTACGACACTGTCGTAACCCTCTGATCTTATTGGTTGCGCGAGAAGGATTTGAACCTCCGACCTTTGGGTTATGAGCCCAACGAGCTACCAGACTGCTCCATCGCGCGGTATTCCAAAATTATAGCAGATTATTCAGCTGCCTTGGCTTCGGCGGCGCCTTCTTCAGCGCGCTCGACCAGTTCCACGAAGGCCATGGGGGCGTTGTCGCCCACGCGGAAGCCCATCTTCAGGATACGGGTGTAGCCACCAGGACGCTTGGCGAAGCGGGGGCCCAGCTCGTTGAAGAGCTTGGTCACGCTGTCGCGGTCGCGCAGGCGGTCGAATGCCAGACGGCGGTTGGCAACGGTGTCGACCTTGGCCAGGGTGATCATGGGCTCGATCACGCGGCGCAGTTCCTTGGCCTTGGGAACGGTGGTCTTGATGGCTTCGTGCTCGATGAGCGAATTCATCATGTTCTTCAGCATCGCCAGGCGGTGCGAAGAGGTGCGATTGAGTTTGCGGAGGCCGTGACCGTGACGCATGGTGCTTTATTCCTAAAATATGTAATTAGGGCTTGCGCAAACAAGGATGCAAGCCCGGACCCGTTACCGGATCTGCAGCTTGCCTCAACCGAATTTGCGCAAGTTGTTGATTAATTCGGGCAGCCGTATCAGGTACTGCCCGAGGCACTGAGGCTCTCCAAAAAGGAGAGCCCGCAATTATAGCGCTTAGCGCTTTTCCAGGCCGGCAGGCGGCCAGTTCTCGAGCTTCATGCCCAGCGTCAGACCGCGGGAAGCCAGGACTTCCTTGATCTCGTTGAGCGACTTGCGACCCAGGTTGGGGGTCTTGAGCAGCTCGTTTTCGGTACGCTGGATCAGGTCGCCGATGTAGTAGATGTTCTCTGCCTTGAGGCAGTTGGCCGAACGCACGGTGAGTTCCAGCTCGTCCACGGGACGCAGCAAGATGGGGTCAAAGGCGGTTGCGGCACCACGGCCACCGGCCGGAGCATCGAAGACGCTGGCGATATCGCCGCCGTCCAGCTGAGCGAACACGGCAAGCTGTTCCACCAGGATCTTGGCGGAGGCGCGCACGGCGTCCTCGGCAGTGATCGCACCATTGGTTTCGATCTCCACCACCAGCTTGTCGAGGTCGGTGCGTTGTTCAACGCGGGCCGATTCGACGGCGTAGCTCACGCGCTTGACGGGCGAGAACGAAGCGTCCAGCACAATGCGGCCGATCGACTTCGTGGACTCGTCGCCATAGCGGCGCACGTTGCCGGGCACATAGCCGCGGCCCTTCTCCACCTTGATCTGCATGTCCAGCTTGCCGCCTTGCGACAGGTTGGCGATGACATGATCAGGGTTGATGATTTCCACGTCGTGGGGCGTCTGGATGTCGCGCGCCGTCACGACGCCTTCGCCATCCTTGCGCAGGGAGAGCGTGACCTCATCGCGGTTGTGCAGCTTGAACACCACACCCTTGAGGTTCAGCAGGATGTTGACCACATCTTCCTGGACACCGTCGATGGACGAGTACTCGTGCAGCACACCAGCAATCGTCACTTCCGTCGCTGCGTAACCCACCATGGACGAGAGCAGGACACGGCGCAGGGCATTGCCCAGCGTATGGCCGTAGCCACGCTCAAACGGCTCCAGAACAACTTTGGCGCGATTGTGGCCAAGCTGCTCGACATTGATCGTCTTGGGCTTCAGCAAATTGGTTTGCATGCAGACTTCCTCTCAATACCCCCGGCTCGTTACACCGGTAAGGCTGGTGAAGCACCCCAGCGCGATGCCTCGCGGCTGGGGGACGGTTTTACAGAAATG
Organism: Delftia sp. UME58; assembly: GCF_014170385.1. NCBI lineage: Bacteria > Pseudomonadati > Pseudomonadota > Betaproteobacteria > Burkholderiales > Comamonadaceae > Delftia > Delftia sp. UME58. The sequence continues at coordinate 69,624 of NZ_LZZV01000003.1, read as the reverse complement.
TCGCTGCGCGGAATTAACGCGAGTACAACTCAACGATCAGGGATTCGTTGATGTCTGCACCGAACTCGTCGCGGTCAGGCGACTTCTTGAACGTGCCTTCAGCCTTGTCGGCAGACACTTCCACCCATGCGGGGAAACCGACTTGACCAGCCAGTTGCAGGGCTTCGACGATACGAGCCTGCTTCTTGGACTTTTCACGCACGGCGACCACGTCACCCACCTTCACCATGTAGGAAGGGATGTTGACGGATTGGCCGTTGACCGTGATGGCCTTGTGCGACACCAGCTGACGCGCTTCCGAGCGGGTCGAGCCGAAGCCCATGCGGTACACCACGTTGTCCAGACGCGACTCCAGCAGCGACAGCAGATTGGCACCGGTGTTGCCCTTCTTCTTGTCGGCGGCTTCGAAGTAGCGGCGGAATTGCTTTTCCAGCACGCCGTACATGCGCTTGACCTTCTGCTTTTCACGCAGCTGCAGGCCGAAGTCGGAAGTACGCTGACCGGAAGTGCGGCCGTGCTGGCCGGGCTTGGTGTCGAACTTGGACTTGTCGGCGATCGAGCGACGTGCGCTCTTCAGGAACAGGTCAGTGCCTTCACGGCGGGAGAGTTTGGCCTTGGGGCCGATATAGCGTGCCACTTGATTTCCTTTGTGTCATCTGCCGTGCACAAGCACGGGAGCCGCCCGCGATGTTACACATCTGGGCGGCGGTGGGCTTGGTGAAAAAGCTTAGATACGACGGCGCTTTTGAGGGCGGCAGCCGTTGTGGGGAACCGGCGTCACGTCCGCGATGGAAGTGATGCGGATGCCCAGGGCGCCCAGGGCGCGAACCGAGGATTCACGGCCGGGACCGGGACCCTTGATTTCGACGTCCAGGTTCTTGATGCCCTGTTCGATGGCAGCACGACCAGCCACTTCCGAAGCCACCTGGGCAGCGAAGGGAGTCGACTTGCGCGAACCCTTGAAGCCCTGGCCACCCGACGAGGCCCACGACAGAGCGTTGCCCTGGCGGTCGGTGATGGTGATGATCGTGTTGTTGAACGAAGCGTGCACGTGGGCAATGCCGTCCGAAATGTTCTTACGGACTTTCTTGCGAACGCGCTGTGCAGCGTTGTTTGCGGGAGACTTAGCCATAGTGATCTTTCAATCTCTTTATTTCTTCAAAGCCGCGGCACCCTTGCGCGGACCCTTGCGGGTACGTGCATTCGTGCGGGTACGCTGACCACGCATGGGCAGGCCACGACGATGACGGAAACCGCGATAGCAACCGATGTCCATCAAACGCTTGATGTTCATCGTTGTTTCGCGACGCAGATCACCTTCCAGGGTCAGGGAAGTCAGCTGATCACGGATCTTTTCCAGATCACCGTCAGTCAGTTCCTTGATTTTCTTGGAATATGCGATGCCAGCGGCTTCGCAGATCTTGCGTGCAGTGGTGCGACCGATCCCATAGATAGCGGTCAGGCCGATTTCAGCGTGCTGATGCGGCGGGATGTTAATGCCAGCGATACGTGCCATTATTCGTCCTCAAACTTTCCTATCAACCCTGGCGCTGCTTGTGGCGCTGGTCCGTGCAGATCACTCGCACCACACCTTTGCGGCGGATGATCTTGCAGTTACGGCAGATTTTTTTGACCGAAGCCGAAACTCTCATTTCATTCTCCTAAAACTCTACATCCGTTACGGCCTATCGACCGGGAAACATGCCCGCGATGGATAGATCGAATGGGCGTCTACTAACTCTTACTGGACCCGCCGGCACCGCCGGCCAGGCCCATCACTTAGTTCAATTGCCAAGTGTCGCTTTGAAGTTCGCCTTTTTGAGGAGCGATTCGTACTGTTGCGACATCATGTAGTTCTGCACCTGGGCCATGAAGTCCATGGTCACCACCACAATAATCAGCAGTGATGTACCACCGAAGTAGAACGGAACGTTGTACTTCAGGATCAGGAACTCGGGCAACAAGCACACGAATGTGATGTACACCGCGCCAGCCAGGGTCAGGCGAACCAGGATCTTGTCAATGTAGCGGGCCGTCTGGTCACCGGGACGGATCCCGGGGATGAAGGCACCACTCTTCTTCAGGTTGTCGGCGGTTTCCCGGCTGTTGAACACCAGGGCCGTGTAGAAGAAGCAGAAGAAGATGATGGCGGTGGCGTAGAGCATCACATAGATCGGCTGACCGGGGGTCAGCGTGCTAGCAATGTCCTTCAGCCAGCGCATGGATTCCCCTGCACTGAACCAGTTCACAACGGTCGCCGGCAGCAAGATGATCGAGGAAGCGAAGATGGGAGGAATGACCCCCGCCATGTTCAGCTTCAGCGGCAAGTGCGAAGACTGGCCACCATACACCTTGTTACCCACCTGACGACGCGCATAGTTCACCAGGATCTTGCGCTGTCCTCGCTCGACAAACACGACGAAGTACGTCACGGCTGCCACCACGAGAACGATGAAGATCGCGGCCAGGATGCTCATGGCACCGGTGCGCACCAGCTCCAGCAGACCACCGATGGAGCTCGGCAGACCTGCGGCGATACCTCCAAAGATGAGGATCGAGATGCCGTTGCCCAGACCACGTTCAGTGATCTGTTCACCGAGCCACATCAGGAACATGGTGCCGGCCGTCAGGCTGACCACCGCCGTGAGGCGGAAGCCGAAGCCAGGGCTCAGAACCAGACCTGCGGAGCTTTCCAGAGCCACGGCAATTCCCAGGGACTGAAAAATCGCCAGGCCCAACGTGCCGTAGCGGGTGTACTGGGTGATCTTGCGACGACCCGATTCACCTTCTTTTTTCAGCTGCTCGAATGTAGGGACCACGTAGGTCATGAGCTGCATGATGATCGATGCCGAGATGTACGGCATGATCCCCAGTGCGAACACCGTGAAGCGCGAGAGCGCCCCACCCGAGAACATGTTGAACAGATTGAGAATGCCGCCCTGCTGGCCATTGAACAGCTGCTGCAGCTGCGCTGGATCGATGCCCGGCACGGGGATATGCGCCCCGATGCGGTAAACGACCAGCGCGAGCAACAGAAAAACCAGACGGCGGCGAAGATCGCCGAATTTTCCGGTTTTTGCAATTTGAGCTGCGCTAGTAGCCACGGATGTCTTCTTTCAGATCATTAATCAGGCGATGCTGCCGCCGGCAGCTTCGATGGCAGCCTTGGCGCCGGCGGTAGCGCCGATGCCGTTGAGCTTGACAGCCTTGCTGATTTCACCGCTCTTGATGATCTTGACCACCTTTGCGATTTCACCAACCAGACCGGCTTGCTTCAGAGCTGCCAGATCGACTTCGGCCAGGCCCAGCTGTTCCAGAGCGGACAGGGTCACTTCTGCATTGAACTTCAGCAGATGCGACTTGAAGCCACGCTTGGGCAGACGGCGCTGCAGAGGCATTTGACCGCCTTCGAAGCCCACCTTGTGGTAGCCACCCGAACGCGACTTCTGACCCTTGTGACCACGGCCGGCAGTCTTGCCCAGGCCGGAGCCGATGCCGCGACCGACACGGCGCTTGGCGTGCTTGGAGCCCTCTGCAGGCTTGATGCTATTGAGTTCCATCATCAATCCTTTCAGAGAACTTTGACCAGGTAGCTGATCTTGTTGATCATGCCGCGCACGGCAGGCGTGTCCTGCAGTTCGCTGATGCTGTTCAGCTTGCGCAGGCCCAGGCCACGGACAGTGGCGCGGTGCGATTCCTTGGTGCCAATGGGGCTGCGCACCAGTTGCACCTTCACGGTTTGTTGCGTTGTCATGTGATTGACTCCGATCAGGCGGTGAAGATGTCTTCAACCGACTTGCCGCGCTTGGCTGCCACTTCCGAAGGGGTCGTGGAGTTCTTCAGAGCGTCAAAAGTCGCGCGGACCATGTTGTAGGGATTCGACGAACCATGGCTCTTGGCCACGATGTCGGTGATGCCCAGCACTTCGAAGACGGCGCGCATCGGGCCGCCGGCGATGATGCCGGTACCCTTGGGAGCGGGGTTCAGCATCACGGATGCTGCGCCATGCTGACCCATCACGGTGTGATGGATCGTGCCGTGCTTCAGGGACACCTTGATCATGTTGCGACGGGATTCTTCCATCGCCTTTTGCACGGCTGCAGGCACTTCCTTGGACTTGCCCTTGCCCATGCCAACGCGGCCATCACCATCGCCAACCACGGTCAGTGCAGCGAAGCCGAGGATACGACCGCCCTTCACAACCTTGGTGACGCGGTTCACCGCGATCATTTTTTCGCGCAGACCGTCGTCACGACCTTCGTCTTGCACCTTGGGAGAAAACTTTGCCATTTCTATCCGCTCCGCTTAGAACTGCAGGCCGGCTTCACGAGCGGCTTCTGCCAAAGCCTTCACGCGGCCGTGGTATGCGAAACCAGCGCGATCGAAAGCCACTTTCTCCACGCCGGCAGCCTTGGCCTTCTCGGCAATGCGCTTGCCAATCAGCGTAGCGGCAGCCACGTTGCCACCCTTGCCGATGGCGCCCAGTTGGGTGCGCACTTCGGCTTCGGCGGTGGAGGCCGAAGCCAGCACCTTGGTGCCGTCTTCCGACACCACGCTTGCGTAGATGTGGAGGTTCGTACGGTTCACGCTCAGACGTGCCACGCCTTGCTGTGCAATGCGGATGCGGGTCTGGCGGGCACGACGGAGACGCTGCTCTTTCTTGGTCAACATAATGCAGCTCCTTACTTCTTCTTGGTCTCTTTGATCACGACCTTCTCATCCGAGTAACGGATGCCCTTGCCCTTGTAGGGCTCGGGAGGACGAACGGCACGGATCTCAGCAGCCATTTGGCCAACGGCCTGGCGGTCAGCACCCTTGACCAAGATTTCGGTCGGTGTGGGGGTGGTGACAGTGATGCCGGCCGGCATTTCGAAGTTCACCGGGTGCGAAAAGCCGATCGCGAGGTTCAGCTTGGAGCCCGAGGCCGAAGCCTTGAAACCCACGCCAACCAGCGACAGCTTCTTCTCGAAGCCCTTGCTCACGCCCACCACCATGTTGTTCACCAGCTGACGCATGGTGCCGCTCATGGCGTTGGCTTCGCGCGAGTCATTGACGGGCTCGAAAGACAGCTTGCCTTCGTTGTTGGAGATCTTCACCAGAACGTTCTGGGCTTGCGACAGCGTGCCGCCGGTGCCCTTCACATTGATCTGGTCGTCTTTGATGGACACATCCACGCCTGCGGGGATGGCCACGGGAGTCTTTGCTACGCGAGACATTTCAGTATTTCTCCTTAATGTCCGTTAGGCCACGTAGCACAGCACTTCGCCGCCCACGCCAGTGGCGCGCGCCTTGCGATCCGTCATCACGCCCTTGGGAGTGGTGACGATGGCAACGCCCATGCCGTTCATGACCTGGGGGATTGCGTCACGGCCCTTGTACACGCGCAGGCCGGGACGGCTCACGCGCTCGATGCGCTCGATCACCGGACGGCCGGCGTAGTACTTCAGGGTAATTTCGAGTTCGGACTTGCCAGCGTCGGTCTTCACTTGGAAGCCGTCGATATAGCCTTCATCCTTCAGCACCTGGGCGATGGCAACCTTGACCTTGGAGGAAGGAGCCGTCACGGTGGTCTTGGAGACCATTTGTGCATTGCGGATGCGGGTCAGCAAGTCAGCGATGGGATCACTCATGCTCATGTTTAATCTCTCCTGCTTGCTTACCAGCTGGCCTTGGTGACACCGGGGATGTCGCCAGCGAAGGCCAGTTCACGGATCTTGGCGCGGCCCAGACCGAATTGACGGAAGGTGCCACGGGGACGACCCGTGATCTCGCAGCGGTTGCGCTGGCGAGTGGGGTTCGCGTTACGGGGCAGCTTCTGCAGGCCCAGGCGAGCGGCGTCGCGCTCTTCGTCGCTGCGCTTTGCGTCAGCGGCGATTGCCTTCAGTTCTGCGTATTTGGCAGCGTACTTGGCTGCCAGCTTTTCGCGCTTGAGTTCGCGCTGGATCAATGCAACTTTAGCCATGCGCCACCTCAGTTCTTGAAGGGGAAACGGAAAGCGGCGAGCAGTGCCTTGCACTCATCGTCGGTCCGAGCTGTCGTCGTGATGCTGATGTTCAGACCACGCAGAGCGTCCACCTTGTCGTACTCGATTTCGGGGAAGATGATCTGTTCCTTGACGCCGACGTTGTAGTTGCCGCGACCGTCGAAAGAACGGCCGGAGATACCACGGAAGTCACGCACGCGGGGCAGAGCCACGGTGACGAAACGGTCCAGGAATTCATACATCTGAACGCCACGCAGGGTCACCATGCAGCCAATGGCCTGGCCTTCACGGATCTTGAAGCCGGCGATAGCCTTCTTGGCCTTGGTAACCACGGGCTTCTGACCGGCAATCTTGGTCAGGTCAGCCACGGCGTTGTCCATCACCTTCTTGTCGGCCACGGCTTCGCTCACACCCATGTTCAGGGTGATCTTGGTCAGACGGGGCACTTCCATGGAGGAGGTGTAGCCGAACTTTTCCTTGAGTTCAGCCGCGATCTTTTCGCGATACAGTTTTTGCAGTCGTGCCATGTGTTACCCCTTAGGCCGCCTTGATTTCGGCGCCGCTGGACTTGAACACGCGAACGCGTGTGCCGTCGGCCTGCACCTTGATGCCCACGCGATCAGCCTTGCCGGTCGCTGCATTGAAGATGGCCACGTTGGATTGGTGGATAGGCATGGCCTTTTCCACGATACCGCCAGTGGTGCCCTTCATGGGGTTCGGCTTGACGTGCTTCTTCACCATGTTGATGCCATCGATCAACAGGTGGGAGTCGTCCTTGCGAGCCGAGACCACGCCTTGCTTGCCCTTGTCACGGCCGGTCAGCACGATGATTTGGTCGCCCTTGCGAATCTTGTTCATGGTGCTTCCTTTAGAGAACTTCAGGTGCCAGGGACACGATCTTCATGAACTTTTCGTTGCGCAGTTCACGAGTCACGGGGCCAAAGATGCGGGTGCCGATAGGCTCCAGCTTGGCGTTCAGCAGCACGGCGGCATTGCCGTCGAACTTGACGAGCGAGCCATCGGCACGGCGAATACCCTTCGCCGTACGCACCACGACCGCGCTGTAGACCTCGCCTTTTTTGACGCGTCCACGCGGTGCAGCTTCCTTGATGGTCACCTTGATGATGTCACCAACACTCGCATAGCGACGATGAGAACCGCCCAGCACTTTGATGCACTGAACAGACTTCGCGCCGGTGTTGTCGGCAACCTCTAACCGAGATTCTGTTTGGATCATTTCAATATTCCCAACTTGCTCCAGCAAACACTCGACAGCCCCAGAGTCTTCTCAAGGGCCGCGAGCAGCCAGTCAGTCTTGGGCCCGTCGTCCACGCCGAAAACCATTTCTCGGCGCTTCCACTGGGCAGATAACTTCACGATTTTCACGTGAAGCATGGGATTGTCCCAGAAATTCCTTTGCGCGTCAAACCCTTAGCGCCTTTTTCCACCCCTGGCCAGCAGCGTTGCGCAGCGCCCACAAGGGCGCTACCAACCCAGGAGCAGCCTCAACCTCCTGAACGCCACATGCCGCCGGAGATGCCCATAAAAAAGCCGAGCCACGCGGGCTCGGCAAAGGGTGGCAGACTCAACGCAATTGTTGGCTGCGGACTGGCCGCGCTGACTGCGACGGCACGGATCGCGCAGCGGCTTGGAGCCACCGCGACTGGCTTGGGTACAGCCCCTGCCATGCGGAAAACGGACTTTCAGGCGCTTTCTTCATCGTTCCCCCTCCCTCGTCAGCCTTGTGCTGGCTGCTGTTCGCCGGCACTGGAGCACGGTGCCATGAGCGGCATTCTCATTCATAAAAACAATCGATCGCACATATTCATAATTTTTGATAATCATGCCTTGCGCAAGTGCCTGCCGCAGAAAGCAAAACGCCCTGCGGTTGCAGGGCGTTTTGCCTGGAAATGGACGGGATCAGGCAGGCAGGTACTGCGCCGCCAGCGCCATGAAGTCCGCCAGGCCGGCGTCCTGCCCCAGCTCCTCCTGGAGGATGGCAGCCACGCGCGGCGCCACTTCGGCAGCCTTGCGCGCATCCAGGAACAGCAGGCGGCTGCGGCGCGCCAGCACGTCTTCCACGGTGCGCGCGTATTCGAAGCGCGCGGCAAAGCGCACCATGGCTTCGTTCAGGCCGTCTGCCAGCCATTCGTCGTTGCCCGGCAACGCCTCCACCGCCGAGGCTTCCGTGCCATAGGAGTGCAGGCCCTGGATCTGGTTCATGCGGTGGTGCACGGCGGCCTCGGCCGGGGCGCCGGCCAGCGGCAGGCGGGCCGTGACGCCACCGGGTCGGTGCGGCAGGCGGCCGATGGCAAAGCACTCGGAGAGCACGTCTTCGGCCATGGCGCGGTAGGTGGTCCATTTGCCGCCCGTGACGGTGACCAGGCCGGTGCGGCTGGACATGACCGTGTGCTCGCGGCTGATCTTCTTGGTGTTCTCGCCGTCGTCGTCCTGGGGCTTGACCAGCGGGCGCAGGCCGACCCACATGCTGCGCACGTCGGCCAGCGTGGGCTGGCGCGTGAGGTAGCGTCCGGCCTCGGTGAGGATGAAGTCCAGCTCCTCGGGGAACGGCAGGGGCTCGCGTGCCAGGTCGTTGCGCGGGGTGTCGGTGGTGCCCAGGATGACCTTGCCCAGCCAGGGCACGGCAAAGAGCACGCGGCCATCGGCCGTCTTGGGCACGAGCAGGGCGTGATCGCTGGGCAGGAAGTCGCGGTCCACGACCACGTGCACGCCCTGGCTGGGCGCGACCATGGGCTTGACGGGACGGCCCTGGGCCTCGGCATCCTGCTGGCGGAACAGGTCCACCCAGGGGCCGGTGGCGTTGACCACGCACTTGGCGCGCAGCGTGAAGCGCCGGCCCGATTCCGTGTCTTCGCAGACCAGGCCGGCGACCTTGCCGCCTTCATGCAGCAGTTCAAGCGCGGGGCAGTAGTTGACCAGCAGCGCGCCCTTGGCGGCGGCCGTGCGTGCCAGCGCCAGCGCCAGGCGGGCATCGTCGAACTGGCCGTCCCAGTATTTGACGCCGCCCTTGAGGCCTTGCTGGCGCACGGTGGGCAGGCACTTGACAGTGCTGGAGCGCGAGAGAAATTCGGTGGCGCCCAGGCCTGCCTTGCCGGCCAGCGCGTCATACATCTTGAGGCCGATGCCGTAGAACGGCGTGTCCAGCAGCTTGTACGACGGCATGACGAAGGCCAGCGGCTGCGCCAGGTGGGGCGCGTTGTGCAGCAGCGTGGTGCGTTCGTGCAGGGCTTCGCGCACCAGGGCGATGTTGCCCTGGGCCAAGTAACGCACGCCACCATGGACCAGCTTGGTTGCACGCGAGGACGTGCCCTTGGCGAAGTCATGCGACTCCACCAGCACGACCTTGAACCCGCGCGCCGCCGCGTCCAGGGCCACGCCCAGGCCGGTGGCACCGCCGCCGATGATGGCCAGATCGTAGGTTTCAGGCTGGGCCAGGCGTTCCAGCAGGGCGGCGCGGCCGGTGGGCAGAGGGGAAGCAGCGAGGGACATGGATCTTCGACGAAGGAATGTGGGGCAAGTTAACAGGGCGCCATGTAGCCGCCATGTCAGCACCCGGGACGCCACGCCTGCGCCCAATGCGAAGGGGACGGAATCGGGTTTTCCGCTATTTTCGCTCGTTTTTGTATTTTTTTCTTCGCTATCTTTCGTTTCGTGTTTTTTGCGACCCAGGACGCCCAACGATGGACTGTGGTGCCAGCGCAGGGTATTGCGCCCAAAGCCGACGCGGCCCAACTCAGGGACGCCGAGCAAGAGCCGCCTCGCGGCGAGGGCGTCGTCCCCCTCCCGCGAAGCGAGAGAGGGGGAAGGCGCGTCAGCGCCTCAGGGGGTGCTTTTACCGAACTTTTCCGTTTTTCCAGGCATTGAGCAGCGTGTCATACGCAATCGTCTCGCCCTTGGGCTTTTCATTGGCCAGCTTCTTCCAAGGCGCCTGCTTGTCGCTGAGCCACTTGGCCGGATCGCCCTTGGGGTTGAGCTTGGGCGCGCAGTGCGCCATGCCGGCACGCTGCAGGCGGGACATGACCTGGTCCATTTCCTCGGCCAGGTTGTCCATGGCGCCCTGGGGCGTCTTCTCGCCGGTGACGGCCTGGGCCACGTTCTTCCACCACAGCTGGGCCAGCTTGGGGTAGTCGGGCACGTTGTTGCCGGTGGGCGTCCAGGCCACGCGGGCAGGGCTGCGGTAGAACTCGACCAGGCCGCCGAGCTTGGGCGCCATGTCGGTCATGGCCTTGGAGCGGATGTCGCTTTCGCGGATGGGCGTCAGGCCGACGATGGTCTTCTTGAGGCTGGTGGTCTTGGCGGTGACGAACTGCGCGTAGAGCCAGGCGGCGGCCGTGCGGTTGGCGTCATGGTCCTTGAAGAAGGTCCAGCTGCCCACGTCCTGGTAGCCGTTTTGCATGCCGTCCTTCCAGTACGGGCCGTTGGGGCCGGGCGCCATGCGCCATTTGGGCGTGCCGTCGGCATTGACCACGGGCAGGCCGGGCTTGGTCATGTCGGCCGTGAAGGCGGTGTACCAGAAGATCTGCTGCGCGATATGGCCCTGGGCCGGCACGGGGCCGGACTCGCCGAAGGTCATGCCCATGGCTTCCTTGGGCGCGTATTTCTTCATCCAGTCCACGTACTTGGTGAGCGCGAACACGGCGGCCGGCGAGTTGGTGGCGCCGCCGCGCGAGACCGATGCGCCCACGGGCGTGCACTTGTCGTCGGCCACGCGGATGCCCCATTCATCGACGGGCATGCCGTTGGGAATGCCCTTGTCGGCCGCGCCGGCCATGGACAGCCAGGCATCGGTGAAGCGCCAGCCCAGCGACGGGTCCTTCTTGCCGTAGTCCATGTGGCCGTAGATGGGCTTGCCATCGATCTGCTTGACGTCGTTGGTGAAGAACTCGGCGATGTCCTCGTAGGCGCTCCAGTTCAGCGGCACGCCCAGCTCGTAGCCGTACTTGGCCTTGAACTTGTCCTTGAGGTCCTTGCGCTCGAACAGGTCGGCGCGGAACCAGTAGAGGTTGGCGAACTGCTGGTCGGGCAGTTGGTAGAGCTTGCCGTCGGGCGCGGTGGTGAAGCTGGTGCCGATGAAGTCCTTGATGTCCAGGCCCGGATTGGTGAAGTCCTTGCCGGCGCCGGCCATGTAGTCGGTCAGGCTCATGATGCGGCCGTAGCGGTAGTGCGTGCCGATCAGGTCGGAGTCGGAGATCCAGCCGTCATAGATGGACTTGCCCGACTGCATCGAGGTCTGCAGCTTCTCGACCACGTCGCCTTCCTGGATCAGGTCGTGCTTGACGGTGATGCCCGTGATCTCGGTGAAGGCCTTGGCCAGCGTCTTGCTCTCGTACTCGTGCGTGGTGATGGTCTCGGAGACCACGGCGATCTCCTTGACGCCCTTGGCCTGCAGCTTCTTGGCCGCCTCGATGAACCACTTCATCTCGGCCATCTGCTGGTCCTTGGACAGCGTGCTGGGCTGGAACTCCGCGTCGATCCACTTCTTGGCTTCCGCCTCTCCGGCCCAGGACGCCTGCCCCGCCGCCAGCAGGGCCGCCGCGAGGGCGATGGTATGAAGTCGTTGTTTCATCTGCCGTCTCCTAGATTCTTGCTGTCTCCCCGACATGCACATGCACCAGCGGGCCCCGGGGGAGCTTCGGACCCGGCTGTTGAGAAGAGCTTCAAATATTCATGGCGCTGCGAATAGAGCAGGCATGTCCCAAGCGAGGGACAGCGAGCAAGGGCCGCCCCGCAGCGAGGCTGTCGTGCCCCTCCCGCGAAGCGAGAGAGGGCGCCGTGCACACGGGGGAAGGCGCGCAGCGACTTAGGGGGTGCTTCATTTCAGCCTTTGCGCATGACCACGGCCAGCACGAGCATGGACAGCACCAGGCTGATCCACACCGAAGGCTCGGCCTCCAGCGAGAACCACTGCACCATCCTCTCGCCCAGGCCCACCCAGGCCAGATTGACATAGGCCGCCAGCAGCAGCCCGATGAACAGCCGGTCCCCGCGCGTCGTCGCCATCGGCAGCCAGCCCTTGCGCATCACGGTCGGGCTGCGCAACTCCCACAGCGTCATGCCCACCAGCATCAGCACGATGCAACTGAAGAACACCGCCACCGGCAGCGTCCAGGCCATCCAGGAAAACATTGACGAGTCCTTTCAGAAACAAAAACCACTGCCCGTCGAAACTGGCGCGGCCCCAAGCGAGGGACAGCGAGCAAGGGCCGCCCCGCCGCGAGGCTGTCGTCCCCCTCCCCCGCGAAGCGGGTAGAGAGGGGGAAGCGGCGTAAGCCGCTCAGGGGGTGCCTCAAACCCTTCCCATAGCGAAACCCTTGGCGATGTAATGCCGCACGAACCAGATCACGATGGCGCCCGGCACGATGGTCAGCACGCCGGCCGCAGCCAGCGTCGCCCAGTCCATGCCCGAGGCCGAGACGGTGCGCGTCATGGTCGCCACGATGGGCTTGGCGTTCACGCTGGTCAGCGTGCGCGCCAGCAGCAGCTCCACCCAGCTGAACATGAAGCAGAAGAAGGCCGCCACGCCCACGCCGGCCTTGATCAGCGGCAGGAAGATGGTGAGGAAAAAGCGCGGGAAGGAGTAGCCGTCGATATAGGCCGTCTCGTCGATCTCGCGCGGGATGCCGCTCATGAAGCCTTCCAGGATCCAGACGGCCAGCGGCACGTTGAACAGCAGGTGCGCCAGGGCCACGGCGATGTGCGTGTCCATCAGGCCTACCGTGGTGTAGAGCTGGAAGAAGGGCAGCAGGAAGACGGCCGGCGGCGTCATGCGGTTGGTCAGCAGCCAGAAGAACACATGCTTGTCGCCCAGGAACTGGTAGCGCGAGAACGCATAGGCCGCCGGCAGCGCCACCGTGAGCGAGATCACGGTGTTGATGGCCACGTAGATCAGGCTGTTGATGTAGCCCGAGTACCAGGAGGCGTCGGTGAAGATGGTTTGGTAGTTGGCCCAGGTGAAATGCTGGGGCCACAGCGAGAAGCTGGACAGGATCTCCTCGTTGGTCTTGAAGCTCATGTTGACCATCCAGTAGATGGGCAGCACGGCGAACAGCAGGTAGGCGACCAGGAACAGCGTGCGCTTGTGGAAACGGCGTTCAGTCATGGCCGGCTCCTTCTTTGTCTGCCGTACCCACGCGCTGCATCCAGTTGTAGAGGATGAAGCACAGCAGCAGGATGATGAGGAAATAGATCAGCGAGAAGGCAGCCGCCGGCCCGAGGTCGAACTGGCCCACGGCCTTTTGCGTGAGGTACTGCGACAGGAAGGTGGTCGCATTGCCGGGCCCGCCGCCCGTGAGCACGAAGGGCTCGGTGTAGATCATGAAGCTGTCCATGAAGCGCAGCAGCACGGCAATCATCAGCACGCCGCGCATCTTGGGCAGCTGGATGTAGCGGAACACCGCGAACTTGCTGGCGCCGTCGATGCGCGCGGCCTGGTAGTAGGCGTCGGGAATGGAGCGCAGGCCCGCGTAGCACAGCAGGGCCACCAGCGGCGTCCAGTGCCAGACATCCATGACCAGCACGGTGAGCCAGGCATGGGTGGCATTGCCCGTGTAGTTGTAGTCCACGCCCAGCGCGTTGAGCGCCGCGCCCAGCAGTCCGATGTCGGCGCGGCCGTAGATCTGCCAGATGGTGCCGACCACGTTCCAAGGAATCAGCAGCGACAGCGAGACCACGACCAGCACGGCCGAAGCCTTCCAGCCCTGGGCCGGCATGGAAAGCGCCAGCGCGATGCCCAGCGGGATCTCCACCAGCAGCACGGCCAGCGAAAAGCCGATCTGGCGCAGCAGGGCCGAGTGCAGTTCCTCGTCGCGCATGACCTGGGCAAACCATTCCGTGCCCACGAACACGCGCCGGTCGGGACTGATGATGTCCTGCACCGAGTAGTTCACCACCGTCATCAGCGGGATGATGGCCGAGAAGGCCACGCAGATGATGACCGGCAGGATCAGCAGCCAGGCCTTCTGGTTGACGGGCTTGATTGAACTCATCTCAGGCACCCCTCACGCTAATGCACAAACCGCGGCCTACGAGACCGGAGCTACCCAGCTCAGGGACACCGAGCAAGGGCCGCCCCGCCGCAAGGGTGTCGTCCCCCTCCCGCGTCGCGAGAGAGGGGGAAGCGGCGCAGCCGCTCAGGGGGAGCCTCATACCAGCTCCTCGTTGACGTAGTAGCAGGTGTGGGGGCCCTGCAATTGCACCCAGACGGTCTCGCCCACGGCCGGCAGCGCGGCATCGGCGCCGCAGCGCAGCTTGAGCAGCCGCTCGCCCAGGCGCGCCACCAGCAACTGGTGCGTGCCCACGTCCTGCACGCGCTCCACCGTGCAGGCCACGGCGCCGGGCGCGTCGGCCGAGGCCAGTGCCAGGTACTCGGGACGTATGCCCAGGCTCAGGGGCAGGCCGGGCGCCACGCTGGCCAGTGCGGCGGGCCGGGGCAGGTACTGGCCCTCGGCCAGCAGCCGGCCGCCGTCCTGCTGCAACGGCACGAAGTTCATGCCCGGCGAGCCGATGAAGTGGCCGACGAAGGCGTGGCTGGGCCGCTCGAAAAGCTGGGCGGGCGTGCCCACCTGCACGGCGCGCCCGCGCGTCATGACCACAACGTGCTCGGCAAAGGTCAGGGCCTCCACCTGGTCGTGCGTCACATAGATCAGCGTGAGGCGCAGTTCATGGTGGATCTGCTTGAGCTTGCGGCGCAGCTGCCACTTGAGCTGGGGGTCGATCACCGTGAGCGGCTCGTCGAACAGCACGGCCGAGACATCGGGCCGCACCAGGCCCCGGCCCAGCGAGATCTTCTGCTTGGCATCGGCCGACAGGCCGGCTGCGCGCTGGTCGAGCTGGCCGCTCATCTCCAGCATCTCGGCGATCTGGCCGACCCGCGCGCGGATGCGCTCCTCGGGCATGCGGCGGTTCTTCAGCGGAAAGGCCAGGTTCTCGGCCACGGTCATGGTGTCGTAGATCACCGGGAACTGGAACACCTGGGCGATGTTGCGTTCCTGGGGCGTGGCGCGCGTCATGTCGCGGCCGTCGAACAGCACCTTGCCCTGCGAGGGGACCAGCAGGCCCGACATGATGTTGAGCATGGTGGTCTTGCCGCAGCCCGAGGGGCCGAGCAGCGCATAGGCGCCGCCGTCCTCGAAGACCATGTCCAGCGGCAGCAGCGCGTAGTCGCTGTCCTGCTGCGGGTTCGGCTTGTAGGAGTGGGCCAGATCGAGTTCTATGCGGGCCATCTCATCGTCCTCCGGGCCGCGCCGGCGCCAGCAGCAGCGCGCCGTCCGTGCCGAAAACGTAGGCATGGGCCGGGTCCAGGTGCAGCGTGACCGCGCTGCCCAGGTCCAGGTGGTGCACGCCCGTGACCTGGGCCACCAGCTCGCCCCAGGGCGTGGTGGCATGCACGAAGGTGTCGGAGCCCGAAATCTCGGCCAGTTCCACCACGCCCTGCAGCGCCAGATCGCCGGGCCGAGGCTGCAGGCGCAGGGCGCTGGCGCGCAGGCCCAGGGTCAGTGGGCCGGACGCGGCCAGGTCCGCAGGCAGCGCCACGGGCAGCCGCGCGCCGCCCGGCAGTTCCAGCCCGCCCTCCACGGCACTGGCCACGATCAGGTTCATGGGCGGATCACTGAAGGCGCGCGCCACGCGCAGCGAATTCGGCTGATGGAAGACCTCGGCCGTGGGGCCGTACTGCAGCAGTTCGCCCTCATACAGCACAGCCGTATAACCACCCAGCAGCAGGGCCTCGCCGGGCTCGGTGGTGGCATAGACCACGGTGGAGTCGCCCGTGGAGAACAGCTGGGTCAGCTCCTCGCGCAGTTCCTCGCGCAGCTTGTAGTCGAGGTTGACCAGGGGCTCGTCCAGCAGCATCAGCGGAGCGCCCTTGGCCAGGGCGCGCGCCAGCGCCACGCGCTGCTGCTGGCCGCCCGACAGCTCGGCCGGGTAGCGGTCCAGGAACATCTCTATGTGCAGCCGCTGGGCCAGGGCGCGCACGCGCTGCGCCACATCGCGGTCGCCGCGCAGCTTGAGCGGCGAGGCGATGTTGTCCGCCACCGTGAGCGAGGGATAGTTGATGAACTGCTGGTAGACCATGGCCACGTTGCGCTCGCGCACGGGCATGCCGGTCACATCGACGCCATCGGCGCGCACACGGCCTTCGGTGGGCACGTCCAGGCCGGCCATGATGCGCATCAGGCTGGTCTTGCCGGCCTGCGTGGCACCCAGCAGCACGGTCACCGCGCCGCTTTCCAGTTCAAGGTGCATGGGGTGCAGCCAGGTCTGGCCGCCCACGCGTTTGCTGATTCTCTCCAACACCAGTTCCACGACCGCCCTCACTGACGAGGCCGCCTGCGGGGGCAGCGATTGAACAAGGAGAAACACCTTGCTTCAGGCGGCAATTGCGCGCCATCCGAAAGCAAGAACGTGATCATTTTTGTTCTTTCCAGATCGCAGCCCATCAACACATACCCTAGGTGCTGTTCTTTTTTCTTCGTTTTAAAGTTCTCCAACCCACGGCCGGCCAGGGGCAAATGCGCTATAACCCGGTCGCCCCGCCTTGTTTGCCTGAGAACGCACCAGATCTGGAATCGCCGCCGTGAACACCAATCCCCGACAACTACAGCTGCTCGACGAAGTGCGCAGCCGCCAGTCCACTTCGGTGGAGCAGCTGGCCGAGATCCTGGGCGTGACCCTGCAGACCGTGCGCCGCGACATACAGAAGCTGGCCGATGCGGGCCTGATGGTGCGCTTTCACGGCGGCGTGCGCGTGCCCAGCGCCACGGTGGAGAACCTGGGCCACACCCAGCGCCAGGTGCTGCATGCCGAAGGCAAGTCGCGCATTGCGCGCGCCGTGGCCGAGGCCATTCCCAACGGCTGCTCGCTGATCCTGAACATCGGCACCACCACCGAGGCCGTGGCCCAGGCCCTGCTCAAGCACCGGGGCCTGCGCGTGATCACCAACAACCTCAACGTGGCGGCCATCCTCAGCTCCAACGCGGACTGCGAAGTCATCGTGGCCGGCGGCGTGGTGCGCACGCGCGACCGGGGCATCGTGGGCGAGGCGGCCGTGGACTTCATCCGCCAGTTCAAGGTGGATATCGCCCTGATCGGCATCTCGGCCATCGAGCCCGACGGCAGCCTGCGCGACTTCGACATGCGCGAAGTCAAGGTGGCCCAGACCATCATTGCCCAGTCGCGCGAGGTGTGGCTGGCCGCCGACCACAGCAAGTTCCACCGCCAGGCCATGGTGGAGCTGGCACGCCTGGACCAGATCGACCGCCTGTTCACCGATACCGCGCCCCCTGCCCCGTTCGATGCCCTTCTGCGCGAAGCCGAGGTGCAATGCGTGGTGGCGCAATAAGTTTTCCGCAGCCGCTGCGCCACCGCCCGCACAGGACACGCGCACCGGCCCTGCTTTTCCTGGATACCGCACCATGACCTATCTGCTTGCCCTGGACCAGGGCACCTCCAGCTCGCGCAGCATCGTCTTCGACACCCAGGGCCGCATCGTGGCCTCGGCCCAGCTGGAGCTGCCGCAGATCTATCCCCGGCCCGGCTGGGTCGAGCACGATCCGCGCGAGATCTGGCGCACCCAGCTGGCCACGGCGCGCGAGGCCCTGGCCAAGGCCGGGCTGGCGGCAGCCGACATCCGCGCCCTGGGCATCACCAACCAGCGCGAGACCACCGTGGTCTGGAACCGCGCCACGGGCCAGCCCATACACCACGCCATCGTCTGGCAGGACCGCCGCGCCGAGCCGCTGTGCGCCCAGCTGCGCGAGGCAGGCCATGCCGACACCATCCAGCGCAAGACCGGCCTGCTGATCGACGCCTATTTCTCGGGCACCAAGCTGCGCTGGATCCTGGACAACGTCAACGGCGCACGCGCCGCCGCCGAGCGTGGCGAACTGGCCTTCGGCACCGTGGACAGCTGGCTGATCTGGCAACTCACGGGCGGGCGCCGCCATGTGACCGATGTCTCCAACGCCAGCCGCACCATGCTGTTCAACGTCCACACCAACCAGTGGGACGACGATCTGCTGGCGCTGCTGGAGATTCCGCGCGCGCTGATGCCCGAGGTGCTGCCCTCGGCAGCGGACTTCGGCCACACGGCCGCCGAAGTGCTGGGCGGCGAGATCGCCATCGGCGGTGTGGCCGGCGACCAGCAAAGCGCCCTCTTCGGCCAGGCCTGCTTTTCGGCCGGCATGGCCAAGAACACCTATGGCACGGGCTGCTTCATGCTCATGCACACGGGCGGCGTGTTCCAGACCTCTGCCAACGGCCTGCTGACCACCGCTGCGGCACAGCCCACCGCTGCGCCAGCCTATGCGCTGGAAGGCAGCGTCTTCGTGGGCGGCGCCGTGGTCCAGTGGCTGCGCGACGGGCTGCGCGCCATCGAGCACAGCGGCCAGGTACAGCAGCTGGCCGAGAGCGTGCCCGATTCGGGCGGCGTGATGATGGTGCCGGCCTTCACGGGACTGGGCGCCCCCTACTGGAAGCCCGATGCGCGCGGCACCATCACGGGCCTGACGCGCGGCACCACCATTGCCCACATCGCGCGGGCCGCGCTTGAATCCATCGCCTTCCAGAGTGCCGCACTGCTGCTGGCCATGAGCCGCGACGCGGTGGCCAGCGGCGGCGCGCCGGTCAGCGAACTGCGCGTGGACGGCGGCGCCTGCGTCAACAACCTGCTCATGCAGTTCCAGGCCGACCTGCTGGGCATTCCCGTCGTGCGTCCGGCCTGCGTGGAGACCACGGCCCTGGGCGCTGCCTACCTGGCGGGCCTGTCCTCGGGCGTATACCAGAGCACCGAGGAACTGTCGGCGCTGTGGAAGGCCGAGCGCCGCTTCGTGCCCACGCTGGACAAGCACCGCGCCGACGAGCTGATGGCGCGCTGGGAGCATGCGGTGGCCCAGACCGCGCTGGCGGCCTGACAACGGGCTCACGGCCTTGTTCAAGGCGGCCAGCCTGGTGCTTTCCGGCCTGCTGCTGGCCGGCTGCGCCGCGCCGCCCCAGGCCCTGCCGGCCCCGCAGCCCACGGCATGCGCGCGCCTGCAATGGCTGGGCAGCACCACGATTGCGCGCGACGAACCCATCCATGGCGCCACCACCGGCGGCATCTCGGGCCTGGACTACGACGCCCAGCGCGGCGACTTCGTGGCCATCAGCGATGACCGCTCGGCGCGCGGCCCCGCGCGCTGGATGCGCCTGCGCATAGAGCAGCTGGACGCCGGCCAGCGCGCCGGCCCCAACCCCTGGCAGGCGCAGGTCACCGAAGTGCATCCGCTGCTGGATGCCGGGGGCCGCTGGCTGCGCCCGCGCCATGCCGCGCCCGCCACCCAGCCCGTGCCCGACCCCGAAGCCATCCGCCTGCTGCCGGACGGCGGCCTGCTGTGGACCGACGAAGGCGACCCGGGCCGGGGCTTTGGCACCTCGCTGGTGAAAGCCGATGCGCAAGGCCGCCAGCTTGCGCGCTGGCTCCATCCCTTCAAGGACGAGGCCGGCGTGCCGGGCCTGCGCCCGAACTTCGGCTTCGAAGGGCTGGCCGTGACGCCGGACGGCCAACAGGCCTGGCTGGCCCTGGAGGCGCCGTTGCGCCAGGATGGGCCGCGCGCCAGCGCCGGCTCGGCGGGCGCGCCCGTGCGCATCAGCCTGGTCAGCCTGGACGATGGCCGGCTGCTGCGCCAGATCGCCTACCAGCCCGATGCCGTGCCGGCCGCCAGCTGGGCCCTGCCCCGGCGCGAGGTCAACGGCATCAGCGAGATCCTGCTGGACGGCCCCGGCCACCTGCTGGTGCTGGAGCGCTCCTACAGCCCGGGCCACGGCTTTGGCGCGCGGCTGTACCGCATCGGCCTGGATGCGCCTGACACGCTGGCCCTGGCCAGCTTCGCGCAAACGCCGCCACAAGTGGCGGTCAAGCAACTGGTGGCCGATCTGTCAACCGTGCAGCCCGGCCGGCTGGACAACATGGAAGCCATGTCCTGGGGCCCGCCGCTGCCCGATGGCACGCGCGTGCTGGTGTTCGCCGGCGACGACAACTTCAACCCGGCGCAGGCCAACCAGATCCTGATCACGGCCTACCGTCATCCGGAGCCCTGCGTGTTCTGAAACAGCTTCGGGATTCTCCGTGGGTGCGCAAATTCACGCGGCCCGAACGCCAGGGGAACACGCTCTAAACTCTTCGTTTTCCTTCTCCAACGGCACCAGCATGAACACCGTTTCCACAGCCTCCCCTGTCATCGCCTTCATCGGTGGCGGCAACATGGCCAGCGCCATCATCGGCGGACTGATCGGCCAGGGCCAATCCGCAGACCGCATCGTCGTCGTCGAACCCTTCGAGGCTGCACGCGACGCGCTGCGCACGAACTTCGGCATCACGGCCCATGCCGATGCTGCGGCCGCCGCCAGCGCGCTGGACGGAGCCGCCATCGTGGTCTGGGCCGTCAAGCCCCAGACCTTCAAGGAAGCCGCCCAGGCCGTGGCACCGCACACCGCCCAGGCCCTGCACCTGAGCGTGGCCGCCGGCATTCCCACGGACTCCATCGCCCAGTGGCTGGGCACGGGCCGCATCGTGCGTGCCATGCCCAACACGCCGGCCCTGGTGGGCAAGGGCATGACGGGCCTGTTCGCATGCGCCCAGGTCGATGCCGCTGGCAAGAGCGCCATCGAGCAGGTCGTTGCCACCACGGGCCAGTTCGTCTGGGTCGACCAGGAAGCGCACCTGGATGCCGTGACCGCACTGTCGGGCTCGGGCCCGGCCTATGTCTTCCTGTTCCTGGAAGCCATGACACAGGCCGGCGTGGACATGGGCCTCACGGCCGAGCAGTCCTACCGCCTGGGCGTGGCCACCTTCCAGGGCGCATCGGAACTGGCCGCCCGCTCCACCGAAAGCGCCGACGTGCTGCGCCAGCGCGTCACCAGCAAGGGCGGCACCACCCACGCCGCCATCACCCACATGCAGGCGCAACAGGTGCCCGAGCATTTCGTGGCAGCCATGCGGGCAGCGGAAACACGGGCCAAGGAGCTGGCCGCCGAATTCGGCCGCTGAGCCCGGCGCAGCGCGCCCCAGGCTCCATGCAAAAGGGAGGCACCGGCCTCCCTTGTTTTTTCAGCCCTGAACCCTCAGCGCAGCGCAAACCCCAGTGCCACGCCCGCGAACAGGCTGGCACCGATCCAGTGGCTCTTGCTGAAGGCCACGAAGCAACCCTCGCGCGTGCGGTGGCGGATCAGGGTGAAGTGCCAGATCACCTGGGCCGCGGCCACGGCCAGGCCCAGCCAGAGAGGCCAGGCCAGGCCGTAGGGCGCCAGCGCCCAGGCGGTGAGCAGGCCGCAGAGCATGAAAAATCCCATGACGGCCGCCACGTCGAAGCGCCCCAGGGTGATGGCCGAGGTCTTCATGCCGATCCTGAGGTCGTCGTCGCGGTCCACCATGGCGTATTCGGTGTCATAGGCCAGCACCAGGAACATGTTGGCGAGCCACAGAATCCAGGCCGTGGCCGGCACCTGGCCCTGCACGGCGGCGAAGGCGATGACGATGCCGAAGTTGAAGGCAATGCCCAGGAAGGCCTGGGGCATGGCGAAGAAGCGCTTGGTGAACGGGTAGAGGATGGTGAACAGCACGGCGGGCACGGACCAGGCCACGGCCTCCCAGCGCGTGGTCAGCACCAGGCCCAGCGAGACCAGGGCCAGGGCCGCGCCCAGCAGGGCGGCCTCCTTGACCGAGACCTGCCCCGAGGTGATGGGGCGCTGGGTGGTGCGCTTGACGTGGCGGTCGAAATCGCGGTCGGCGATGTCGTTGATGCAGCAGCCGGCGCTGCGCATCAGCACCGTTCCCAGCACGAAGACCACCAGCAGATGCCAGCCCGGAAACCCGCCCGCTGCCACCCACAGTGCGGCCAGCGTGGGCCAGACCAGGACCAGCCAGCCGGCCGGCCGGTTGAAGCGGACCAGGTCCAGATAGAGCGACAGTTTGCTGCGCCGGGGCGCAGGCATGGGCGTAGAGGAGGTGGTGGGCATGGCGTCTGGGCGCCGATGGCGGCCGTGGGCCGGCCATCGCACGCATCACATTCGAAAATGCCCGCATTGTCGCCGCTGGGCGGGCGGGCTCGGCGGCGCGCCTCAGCAGCGCCTGCCGGCAACGCGGGTTTGCGCCCACTCCACGGCACAGATCACCAGCGCCATCCAGGCCAGGCCCAGCAGCCAGCCGGCCAGCACATCGCTGGCATAGTGCACGCGCAGCACCACGCGGCTGGCGCCCACGCCCAGGGCGACAGCCAGGGCCGCCAGGCCCACGGGCCAGCGCCAGGCCGGGCGCAGGTACGGCAGCAGCAGCCAGGCCAGCATCAGATAGAGCACGAAGGTGCCCGCGCTGTGGCCGCTGGGGAAGCTGAAGCCGCCCTCAGGCACCCAGCCACCCACGGGGCGCGGACGGCCCACGCTGGTCTTGATGGCGCGTATCCACAGGCCCACGCCAGCCGTGGCCACCACCCAGGCGGCCGCATGCAGCCAGTCGCGCCGCCACAGCAGCAGCGCCAGCACGGCGGCCGACAGCGACACCATCCAGGCCACATTGCCCAGTTGGGTGAAGGCGACCACGGGGCGCACCCAGGCATCGGTGGCATGGCCGGCCAGCCACAGGTGCAGGGCTTCGTCGAGCACCGGCCAGTCGGTGCAGGCGGTGCAGCCTGCGGGCTGGGCCAGGCCCAGCATGTCGCGCACCATCACGGCCAGTGCCAGCAAGGCCAGCCCGCCGGCGGCAGCCAGGCCCAGCCATGCGGCCCGTGGCATGGGCAGGCCTGCGTGGCGCAGCCGGGCCATGGCAGGCAGGCGCAGATAGAAAAAAAGGCCGCCCAGGGCGGCCAGTACCAGGCACAGGCCGCCCGTGGCGGCGTGTGCGTCAATCCAGGTCCAGAGCATGCGGTGGCATCACTCCCGGGCCAGGGTGGGTACGCGCAGGGACTGGCGTCTGCGCAGCATCAGTCTTCGAGCAGCGCGCGCAGCATCCAGGCGGTCTGCTCGTGCACGGTCAGGCGCTGGGTCAGCAGGTCGGCCGTGGGTTCGTCGCTGGCCTTGTCGGCCAGGGGGAACAGGCTGCGCGCCGTGCGGGCCACGGCCTCGTGGCCGGCGACCAGGATGCGCACCATCTCCAGGGCCTTGGGTGGGTCGTGGGGCACGTCGGCCAGGCTGGTGAGCTTGCCGAAGTCGGCATAGGAGCCCGGCGCGAAATGGCCCAGCGCACGGATGCGCTCGGCGATGGGATCGACGGCGTTCCACAGCTCCGTGTACTGCCCCATGAACATGGTATGCAGCGTGTTGAACATCGGACCGGTGACGTTCCAGTGGAAGTTGTGCGTGGTCAGATACAGCGTGTAGGTGTCGGCCAGCAGGGCCGACAGGCCCTTGGCGATGGCCGCGCGATCCTTGTCGCTGATGCCGATATGGATGGCGGAGGAGCGCACGGACGCCGGTGCCACGTCAGCCAGCGCGGCCTTTGCAGGCTGCACTGCCTTGTCGGCCTTGTCGGCCTGCACGGCCTCTGGCTTCTTCGCACCGGACTTGTCTTTGCTGGCATTTTTGGCCATGGGATCCCTTTCAGCTTCGTACAAACGGAAGATGCTCCCGGCAGGTCGCCCGGGAGCCAGTTGCAACGATAACGCAAGTGCAGCGGCCCCACGGGCCCGGCGCACGTGCCGGCGCGGTCATCAGGACAGGCGTTTGACGCCGGGCAAGGCGCAGGCGTAGACCGCGTTGCGCAGGGCGGCGATGGCCTCGTAGCGCGTGAAGCTGCGGCGCCAGGCCAGGACCACGCGCCGTGTCGGCGGGGCCGAGCCGTCGTCCTCGAGGATAGGCAGGTAGCGGATGTGCGGCTCGTCGGTCTTGCGGCGGCGCGCCGTGGTCTCCAGCGCATCGGCGGGCACGGACAGGCGCGGCACCAGGGTCACGCCCATGCCGGCGGCCACCATGTGCTTGATGGTCTCCAGCGAAGAGCCCTCGAAGGTACGGCGAATGCCTTCGGCATTGCTGGCATAGCGTGCGAACTCGGGGCAGACCTGGAGCACATGGTCGCGGAAGCAGTGGCCCGAGCCCAGCAGCAGCATGGTCTCGTTCTTGAGATCGCTGGTGGAGACATGGTCCTTCTGGGCCAGCGCATGGGTGCTGGGAACGGCGGCCATGAAGGGCTCGTCGTACAGCGGCGCCAGCGCCAGGCCGGTGTCGGGGAAGGGCTCGGCGACGATGGCGCAGTCGATCTCGCCGGTGCGCAGCATCTCCAGCAGCTTGATGGTGTAGTTCTCCTGCAGCATCAGCGGCATCTGCGGCGTGCGCATGATGGAGTTGCGCACCAGGTCAGGCAGCAGGTAGGGGCCGATGGTGTAGATCACACCCAGGGTGAGCACGCCGGACAGCGGGTCCTTGCCGCGCTTGGCGATTTCCTTGATCTCGGCGGCCTGCTCCAGCACGCTTTGCGCCTGACGGATGATCTCCTCGCCCAGCGACGTGACCGACACCTCGCCGGCACTGCGCTCGAAGAGCTTGACATCGAGCTCCTCCTCCAGCTTCTTGATCGCCACGGACAACGTGGGCTGGGACACATAACAGGCTTCGGCGGCGCGGCCAAAATGCTTTTCACGTGCCACGGCCACGATGTATTTGAGTTCGGTAAGTGTCATTGGCGAGCTGTGTCTGGGAGGGAGCCTCGGAAAATACGATGGTCTTACACCAAGAACCTGTGCCGGAACCTTTGTGCAATCAGGCCTTGCGGCCCGCTTGCCGGGGTGCTCCCCTCAAAAGTTCCTGCACAGGTTCTAGGATTTGTCCTATTTCGATTGTGCCAGTCCTCGTCCGCGCATGACCACTGCGCGCTCCCCGACCCGCCGGCTTTTTGTATTTATCCACCTACTGCAGCGGCCGGCGCATCCGGTCGCGCTGCTGCATGAGCTGGTCCATGCCTATCAATGCAGCCAGGCCTATGGCCACGATCACGGTAAAGACCGGAAGGTCCAGGGCGCTGATCACGGCAAAGCCTTGCGGCCTAGCATAACGCTGTGTCTCTGAAATGCATACGAAGTCCGCTGCGGCCATGCCGGTGTAGTGCATGGAACAGACCGCCGCGCCCATGACGGCAGCGGCCAGCGCACGCATGCCCGGCGAGCTGGTGCGAAACGACAGCCACAGCGCGGCGCTGGCCGCGGCAACAGCGATGCCCACGGACAGCAGCACGGTGGGAACGGACCAGACGATGAAGCCCGGAAAGCGCATGCCGTACATGCCCAGGTAATGCATGAAGGCCACGCCCAGGCCCAGCAGGGTGCCCGCGCCCAGCACGCGCGCCCCGCTTTCGGGACGCCGCGCCACAAAGACCAGCGCCACCGAGGTGGCGGCAACGGCGGCGCACAGGGACGCCAGGGTTTCGATCATGGAGTAGCCCGACCCCATGCCCAGGTTCAGCGCCAGCATGCCCGTGAAATGCATGGACCACACGCCGATGCCGCCCAGCGCCGTGCCCGCAGCCAGCAGGTTCAGCCAGCTGATGCCCGCGCGTCCCCGGATGCGCTGCGCCGCGGTCAGGGCCACGAAGGAACCCAATACGGCAATCCCATAGGACAAGGCCACCAGGCCCATGCGCCAGGAGGTCTCGACGATCTCATTCGCTTGAACGGCTTCATTCATGTTGGCAGCTCCTCATTTGCAGAAAAATGGGACAACACAAGAGTGATCGCGGCCGTCCTCCCCGTGGGGGAGGCTTGGCAGGCCATCCCCTCCCGGATGGAGCTACCCTGTTTTTTTGTGACTCAATGTACCAAAAGGTCACAAATATTCAATGCGGCAACGGGACTGCGCTGTCACCGCCATGACGGCATGAAGCGCTGCATTTCGCAGGCTACAACGCGTGTGGAAACCATGCCTGGTGCGGGCTGCAGGCCTGCGGAAGATGCCAACGCCAGGCAGCGGCCAAACACGTAAAAATACGTAACACAATCACCCGACAGGAATGGAACGGGCCGATCAGGCCTTGAGGAATTCGGCCTTGCCGCCCAGCCAGCGGCCCACATGGCGCAGGGCCAGTTGCGGGTGCTGCTCCAGCATGCGCGGCGCCAGTTCGCGTGCCCAGTCGAGCAGCATGAGGTCCTGCTCCAGATCGGCGAAGCGCAGCATGGGCGCCCCCGATTGGCGCGCACCGAGGAATTCGCCGGGGCCGCGGATCTCCAGGTCGCGCCGCGCGATCTCGAAGCCGTCATTGGTCTCGGCCATGGCGCGCAGCCGGTCCTTGGCCGTCTCGCCCAGGCGCCCGCTGTCTCCCACCGAATACAGCAGCACGCAGGCCGAGGCCGCCGCACCCCGCCCCACGCGACCGCGCAGCTGGTGCAGCTGGGACAGGCCGAAGCGCTCCGCATGCTCGATGACCATGAGCGAGGCGTTGGGCACGTCCACGCCCACTTCGATCACCGTGGTGGAGACCAGCACGCCCATGACACCGGCGGAGAACAGCTCCATCACGGCCTTCTTCTCGGCCGTGGGCATGCGCGAGTGCAGCAGGCCGACCATGACGCTGGGCAGCATCTCGCTCAGATAGGCATGGGTGGCCGTGGCGTTGGACAGGTCCAGCGCCTCGCTTTCCTCGATCAGCGGGCAGACCCAGTAGACCTGGCGCCCTTCCGCGACCTGGGCGCCTATGCGCTCGATGACCTCGTCCTTGCGGCTGTCGGCAATGAGCTTGGTGACGATGGGCGTGCGGCCCGGCGGCAGCTCGTCGATGGTGGACACATCCAGGTCGGCGTAGTAGCTCATGGCCAGGGTGCGCGGAATGGGCGTGGCGCTCATCATCAGCAGATGGGGCTCCATGCCCGAGGCCGCGAGTTTCTGGCGCAGCGCAAGCCGCTGGGCCACGCCGAAGCGGTGCTGCTCGTCGATGACGGCCAGCGCCAGGTTCTTGAACTGCACCTGGTCCTGGATGACGGCGTGCGTGCCCACGACCAGGGCCGCCTCGCCGCTGCGGACCAGCTCCAGCATGGCGGTGCGTTCCTTCTTCTTCTGCGCGCCGGCCAGCCAGGCCACGCGCTTGCCCAGCGGGGCCAGCAGCGGCTCCAGCCAGCCGACCAGCTTGCCGAAATGCTGCTCGGCCAGGATTTCGGTGGGCGCCATCAGCGCGCACTGCCAGCCGGCCTCGATGCAGGCCACGGCCGACAGCGCCGCCACCACGGTCTTGCCCGATCCCACATCGCCCTGCAGCAGCCGGTGCATGGGCATGCGGCGCTCCATGTCGGCAAGGATCTCGGCCACCACGCGCTGCTGGGCGCCGGTCAGGCCAAAGGGCAATTGGTCCAGGAACTGGCGCGCCAGGCCCTGGGCGCTGTCCATGGGCAGAGCGCGCAGCACGGGCGCCCTGAGCCGCGCGCGCTCGCGCTTGGCCTCGTATTGGGACAGTTGCTGGGCCAGCAGCTCCTCGGCCTTCAGGCGCTGCCAGGCCGGGTGCGAATGGTCTTCCAGCGTGGCCAGGGCCACATCGGGCGTGGGGTGGTGCAGGAACTGCAGCGCATCGCGCAGGCTGAACAGCGGCGGCAGCCCGCCGTTGCCATGGAACTGCGCCACGGGCGGATGCTCGCCCTGGGGCAGCGTATCGGAGAGATCGGCGCGCAGCATGGCCGTGACCGCCGCACGGCGGATGTAGGCCTGGGGCAGGCCCGCCACCGTGGGATAGACGGGCGTGAGTGCGGTGGGCAGGTCGCCGCCGGCCGCGCGAAACGCCGGGTGCAGCATCTGCCGGCCCCAGAAGCCGCCCTTGACCTCGCCGCGGATGCGCAGCCGCGCGCCCACGGACAGGGTCTTCTGGTGCGAGGGGTAGAAGCTGAAGAAGGTCAGCACGCATTCGGCCGTGCCATCGTCCACCGTGACCTTGAGCATGCGGCGCGGGCGCAGCTGCACCTCGCTGTGGGTCACCGTGGCCTCGATCTGCACCGTGTCGCCCTCGCGGGCATTGCGCAGCGGGGTGATGCGCGTCTCGTCCTCATAGCGCAGCGGCAGGTGCAGTGCCAGATCGATGTCGCGCACCAGGCCCATCTTCTGCAGCGCCTTCTGCGCGGCGCTGGCCGCGGGCTTGGCGGGCGCTGCGGGCTTGTCTGCCGCCTTCTCCGCTGCCTTGCCGCCCTTGCCTGCGGCCTTTGCCTTGCCGGCACGCGCGGCCTTGCCGCCGGGGGCGTCGCGCCCCAGATCTGGGAAGGCAGAGGAGACGTTCAAGGGCATGGGCTATCCTGTTTCAGAGCATGCGCATGGGCATGCATGCATAGTGTATGAATATACAGGTGTAGGCAACACGCCACGTTCATGCCGGATGCCCTTGCCCAAAGCACCCTTGAGGCCCCGGGTCTCTGGGGAAGCCGCTACCATGCACGCTGACGTTACGTAGTGTTACCCCGCCACCGAATGCCATGTTGAAGCGTATCAATGTCCAGCATGTCACTCTGGGCATGTTCCTGCACGAGTTCTGCGGCTCCTGGATGGAGCATCCTTTTTGGCGAACCCGTTTCCTGCTCCGCTCCGAGGCAGATCTCCAGCGCCTGCGCTCCACCTCCATCCAGGAGGTCTGGATCGACGTGCGCAAGGGCCTGGACGTGGGTGTCCAGGTGCCTTGCCTGCGCTTTGATCCGCAGGACGAGCTTCGCCACCAGATCCCGGACAGCGCGCGCCCTGTCTCCGAGCAGAGCACGGCCCCCATTTCCACCGCCACCGAGCTGCGCCGCGCCGCGCAGACCTGCGTGCAGGCCAGGCAATTGCTCAGCCGCCTGTTCAGCGACGCGCGGCTGGGCCGGCCCGTGGACGCCACGGCCGCCGGGCAGCTGGTGGACGATGTGACGGCCTCCGTGGCGCGCAATCCCCACGCCCTGATCGGCCTGGCACGGCTGAAGACGGCCGACGACTACACCTACATGCACAGCCTGGCCGTGTGCGCGCTGATGGTGGCCCTGGCCAAGCGCATGGGCCTGGACGACCACAGCCTGCGCAAGGCCGGCATGGCCGGTCTCATGCACGACCTGGGCAAGACCGCGATCCCGGTCGCCGTGCTCAACAAGCCCGGGCCGCTGGACGATGCGGAATGGGCGCTGATGCGCGCCCACCCACGCCATGGCGAACAGCTGCTGCGCCCGCTGGGCCTGGACGACGAGGTCATCGATGCCTGCCTGCACCACCACGAGAAGGTGGACGGCAGCGGCTACCCCGACGGCCTGCAGCAGGGCGACATCGGCCTGCTGGCACGCATGACGGCGATCTGCGATGTCTACGACGCCATCACCTCGGATCGTCCCTACAAGAAGGGCTGGCCGCCCTCGGAGGCACTGCGGCGCATGGCCGAGTGGAGCCCCCGCCATTTCGACAAGCGGCTGTTCGAGCAGTTCGTGCAGACCGTGGGCATCTATCCGCTGGGCTCGCTGGTGCGCCTGCATTCGCAGCGCCTGGCCGTCGTGGTCGATGCCTCGCCGGGCAGCCTGCTGGCTCCGCGCGTCAAGGTGTTCTATTCGCTGCGCCAGGCCTGCCGCATCACGCCCGAGATCGAGGACCTGTCCGAGAGCCAGGGCAACGACCGCATCATCGCACGCGAAGACCCGGCGAACTGGGACTTTCCGGATCTGGAGACGCTGTGGCTGGAGTTCGAGCGCCAGCCCCAGGCCCAGATGGCCAAGTGACCACCGCGAAATGCCGGGGATGACCCCAGGGTTTGCGACAATGGCGGACTTCCGTTCAACGAACTTGGAACGGGCCATGTCCGGCCCTCAAGCACTGCATGTCCTCCCTGTCCCGTGTGTTTTCGCTCAGCGATTTCGACTTCGAGCTTCCTGAGAACCTGATCGCCCAGCATCCTGCCGCCCAGCGCAGCGCCTCGCGCCTGCTCGACGGCCGAGACGATGCCACCCCGCCCACCGACCGCATCTTCCACGAGCTGCCCGACCTGCTGCAGCCCGGCGACCTGCTGGTGTTCAACGACACGCGCGTTCTCAAGGCGCGCATCTTCGGCGAGAAGGCCAGCGGCGGCCGGCTGGAGCTGCTGGTCGAGCGCGTGCTCGAAGGCAACGATGTCGTGGCCCACATGCGCGTCAGCAAGAAGCCCCTGCCCGGCTCGCGCATCCACCTGTGCGGCGGCAAGAACCGAGGCGGCTTCGACGCCGTGCTGCGCGGCCGCTGGCCCGACGAGAACGGCCCGCTGTTCCACCTGAGCTTCGAAGGCCCGCGCGGCGAGACGCCGCACGAGCTGATGGAGCGCTTCGGTCACCTGCCGCTGCCGCCCTATATCGAGCGCCACCAGGACACCGGCAACGACCCCGACGCCGCCGAAGACAGCGAGCGCTACCAGACCGTCTTCGCGGCCCGCCCCGGCGCCGTGGCCGCGCCCACGGCCGCCCTGCACTTTGACGACGCCGTGCTGGCCCGCCTGGCCGAGCGCGGCATCGAGCGCGCCAGCGTCACGCTGCACGTGGGCGCCGGCACCTTCCAGCCCGTGAAGACCGAGAACCTGGCCGACCACCAGATGCACAGCGAGTGGTACGAGATCCCGCTGGCCACGCTGGCCTCGCTGGAACGCTGCCGCCAGCGCGGCGGCCGCGTCGTCGCCGTGGGCACGACCACGGTGCGCACGCTGGAGTCCTGGGCCCAGACAGGCCAGTTCTCCGGCGACACGCGCATCTTCATCACGCCCGGCTTCGAGTACCAGGTGGTCGATCTGCTGATCACCAACTTCCACCTGCCCAAGAGCACGCTGATGATGCTGGTCAGCGCCTTCGCGGGCTATGAGCAGGTGATGGCGCTGTACCGCCATGCGATTGCGCAGGAGTACCGTTTCTTCAGCTATGGCGATTCCATGCTGTTGAAAAGAAGCACCCCCTGAGCGGCTTACGCCGCTTCCCCCGTTGCACGGCGCCTCTCTACCCGCTTCGCGGGGGAGGGGGGCATACGGGCAGCCGGCGACACCCTCGCGGCGGGGCGGCGCGGCCGGCTTAGGCCCTTGCTTGGTGTCCCTCGCCTCAGGCCGCGCCAGGTTCAAGCGCCAAGCCCGAAACGCCGCATGTTCAACCAAAGTAATGGCAAAGCCTGCGGCCCTTGACCTCATGCACGCTGACAGGGATGCCGTAGAGGCTGCTGAGGACCTCGTCCTGCACGACCTCGGCCGGCGTGCCCGCCACGGCCAGGCGGCCGTCCTTGAGCGCGATGATGTGGTCGGCGTAGCACGAGGCGAAGTTGATGTCGTGCAGCACCATGACCACGGTCTTGCCGCGCTCGGTGACGGCGCGGCGCAGCAGGCCCATCATGCTGACGGCGTGGGCCATGTCCAGGTTGTTCAGCGGCTCGTCCAGCAGGATGAAGGGCGTGTCCTGGCACAGCACCATGGCGATGTAGGCGCGCTGGCGCTGGCCGCCTGAGAGTTCGTCCAGGAAGCGCTCGGCCAGCGGCGTGAGCTGCAGGTACTCCAGCGCCTCGTCCACATGGCGCAGGTCTTCGGGGCCCAGCCGGCCCTTGCTGTGCGGGAAGCGGCCAAAGCCCACCAGGTCGCGCACCGTCAGGCGCAGCGCGCTCTGGTTGTCCTGGCGCAGGATGGCCATGATGCGCGCCAGCGCCTCGGTGGGCGTGGTGGCCACGTCAAGGCCGGCCACCCGCACCTTGCCCGCCGTGATCGGCATGAGGCGGCTGACCAGGGACAGCAGCGTGGACTTGCCCGCCCCGTTGGGCCCGATGATGGCCGTCAGCGCCCGCTCGGGCACATCGAAATTGAGTTCCTGCAGCACGGCCGTTCCGCCATGGCGCTTGAGCAGATCACGCACCTCGATCATTGGGTCCCCTTGCGCATGAGCAGCACGATGAAGACGATTCCCCCCAGGAACTCCACCACGATGCTCAGCACGGTATTGAATTTGAAAAGCTGCTCCAGCAGCACCTGCCCGCCCATGAGCAGCACGCAGCCCCAGAGCACGGCCGCAGGCAGCACCCAGGCATGGCGGCGCGTGCCCATGGCGTGATAGGCCATGTTGCTGACCAGCAGGCCGAAGAAGACCACCGGGCCCACCAGGGCCGTGGACACGGCCACCATGCAGGCCACCACGGCGAGCAGCCGCAGCACGCGGCCCTCGTAGTCCAGGCCCAGGCTGACGGCGGCATCGCGCCCCAGCGAGATCACGTCCAGCACGCGGCGCTGGCGCCAGATCCAGGCGCTGCCCAGGGCGATCAGCAGCAGCGACGGCAGCAGCAGCTGCAGGTTCACCGCGTTGAAGTTGGCGAACATGCGGTCCTGCAGCGCCGTGAATTCATTGGGATCGAGCACGCGCATGGCCAGCCCGGCCAGGCTACGAAAGAAGATGCCACCCACCATGCCCACCAGCAGCATCAGGTGCAGGCTGCTGGCATGGCCTACGAACAGCCAGCGCATCAGCAGCACGCTGAAGCCCATCATCAGCACGATGTTGAGCGCATAGCGCCCGACCTCGCCCATGGCGGACACGCCCGCCGCGCCCAGCATCAGCACCATGGCCGCCTGCACGAACAGGTACAGCGCATCCAGCCCCATGACGGAAGGCGTGAGGATGGTGTTGTGCGACACGGTCTGGAACACCACGGTGGACAGGCCGATGGCACAGGCCACCAGCGCCATGGTCAGCACCTTGGCGCCCCGGTGCTCCAGCACGAAGGCCCAGTCGGTCTTGACGCCCACGGTCATGAAGGCCAGCAGGCACAGCAGGGCCAGCGCGCCCAGCAGCGCCAGGCGCGCGCCATGGCCCCAGCTGCGCGCTGCAGGCTCATCGGAAGCAACGGATTGCGGCAGGCTGCTCATGCACGGTCCTTGCGGCGGCGCAGGATCAGCGCCAGGAACAGGGCACTGCCCAGCACGCCCAGCACGGTGCCCACGGGGATTTCATAGGGAGCGATCAGCAGCCGCCCGACCAGGTCGCACAGCACGGTCAGGCCCGCGCCGATCAGCGCCACCCACAGCACGCTGCGGCGCACGTTGTCGCCCAGGACCAGGCGCACCACGTTGGGCACGATCAGTCCCACGAAGGGCAGGCTGCCGGCCGTGACCACCACGGCCGAGGTGGCCACGGCCACCACCACCAGCCCCTGCCACACCAGGCGCCGGTAGTTCAGGCCCAGGTTGGTGGCAAAGCTCTCGCCCAGGCCCGCCACGGTGAAACGGTCGGCCGCCAGGCAGGCCAGGGCCGTGACGCCCAGCGACAGCCACAGCAACTCGTAGCGGCCCTGGACCACCAGCGAGAAATCGCCGTTGGACCAGGACTTGAGCACCTGCATCATGTCGAACTGCAGCGCCAGAAAGCTGGCGGCTGCCTCCAGCACGCCGGCCAGCACCAGGCCGACCAGGGGCACCATCCACGACGAGCGCAGCCGGATGCGCGAGAGCACGGCCAGGAACAGCGCCGTGCCCAGCAGCGCCGCCACGGCCGAGATGCCCATCTTGGCCATCACCGGCCAGTGCGGCACCCAGAGGAACGCGGCCAGCATGCCCAGGCTGGCCGACTCCACCGTGCCCACGGTGGAAGGCTCCACGAAATGGTTGCGCGCCAGCATCTGCATGAGCAGGCCGCAGACCGCCATCGATGCGCCGGCCAGCACCAGGGCCAGCGTGCGCGGCACGCGGCTGTACACCAGCACCTGGCTGGCCAGGTCGTCCTTGCTGCGCGACCACAGCACGCTCCAGTGCATGTCGCCCGCGCCCACCATCAGGCTGGCCAGAGACAGCGCCAGCAGCAGGCCCAGCGCGAAAAGCCAGGCAAGGGCCTGGCGAGAGGGGCGTGAAATGGGCGCGGCGGGCGCGGTGGCGACAGGCGGGCTCAACGCTTTGAGGTCATGTGCGGGTGAAGGCATCCGACAGTTGCTGGATATTGGCCTTCAGCGCGCCCGGCCCGGCGTTGGACAGGGTGTACCAGTTGGCTGCGTTCAGATAGACCACCTGCTTGCCGCGCCAGGCCTTGGTGGCACGCACCAGCGGGTTGTCCAGCAGTTGCTGGGCGGTCTTGCCATCCTGGCCGATGGCCACGTCGCGGTCGATGACGAACAGCCAGTCGGGATTGGTCTTGAGCAGGAACTCGAAGGAAACGACCTGCCCATGGCGGGCCACCGTGAGGTTGTCGATGGCCGGCTTCACTCCGAACACATCGTGCAGCATGCCGAAGCGCGAGCCCGGACCGTAGGCGCTGAGCTTGCCGCCCGAGGTCAGCAGCACCAGCCCCTTGCCGGCGTCCTGCGCCTTCCCATGCAATCCGGTGATGGCCTGCTCCACGGACCTGACCTCGGCCTCGGCCTTGTCATGCAGGCCGTAGACGGCGCCCAGCGTGCGGATGTTGCGGTAGATGTCGGCCATCTGGTGCTGGTCGCTGACACTGAGGTCCAGCACGGGCGCGAAGCGCGACAGCTCCTTGTACTTGGCCTCGGAGCGGCCACCCACGATGATGAGGTCGGGCGACAGCGCCTGGATGGATTCGTAGTCAGGCTCGAACAGGCTGCCGATGCGTGCGTATTTCGCATCGGCATAGCGGGCCAGCAGCGGCGGCATCTTGAACTCGGGCACACCCCGCACCTCGCCGCCCAGCGCCTGCAGCGTGTCCAGCGCCGCCAGCTCGAACACCAGCACGCGCACGGGCTTGAAGGGCACCTGGACCTCGCCCTTGGCATGCGGCACGGTCACGGTCCTGCCGGCCGCCGCCGTCTGGGCATGGGACATCTGCGCCGCCAGCGGCAGCGTGACCAGCACGCCCAGGCCCTGCCCCATCTTCGCCAGGATTCGGCGACGGGAATGATTTGCATTCATGGTGTTCATCATTACAGTGATTGCTGTATTGCCAGGAAGTTCAAACATTGGCCTTTGTAGCATCAGGGAAGTGCCGGCGTGCCGTCCGGCATGCGCTCGCAGGCCGGCAGGCCCTGGGCGAAGCGCCCGGGGTTGAGCAGGGCCACCAGGCCGCAGGCCAGCGAGCCCTGCCACTGCAGGTAGTCATGGCTGGTCTCGTGCTCGGCCTGGGTGACCTCGTAGCCCTTGGCGCGCAGCACATCGGCCAGGTGGCGGTTGGTTTCCAGGATGCCGTCCTGCCCGCCGCGTGCGCGCTCGTAGCGGCCCGCATCCAGATAAAAGCGCACGGGCTGGCGCGGCTCCTGGGCATAGCGGCGCTGCACCCAGCCCGGCACCTCGCCGACCGGCGACCACCAGAACGATCCCGACATGCTCAGCACGTTGCCGAACCAGCGCGCATTGACCAGACCCGCGTAGGCCGAGGCCAGGCCGCCAAAGCTGGAGCCACCGATCACCGTGCGCGCCGCAGGCTGGCCCAGGCCCTGTTCACCCACCCAGGGCATCAGCTCCTCATCCAGAAAGCGCGCGAAGGCGGTGTTGGGCGGCAACTCCCTGCCGCGCGCCTGCGGGCTGGCGTTGTCCACCAGCACCACGGCCGTGGGCGGGATCAGGCCGTCGGCCATGAGGTTGTCGATGAGGGTGGACGTGGACACCTGCTTCGCATAGGCGTTGCCGTCGAACAGCACCAGCAGCGCCTCGGGCGCCTGACCACCCGCCGGGCGGTAGGTCCAGACATCGCGGCTGTTGCCCAGCACGCGGCTGGACAGGCGGTGCTGCACCAGCGCCCCCTGGGCCACGCCCGCGCGCGGCGCCACCCAGGGCTGGGGCGGCGCCTCGGGCAGTTCCAGCACGGAGGCGCCCTGGAAGGCATCGATGAAGCCGCCCTCGGGGGGCTGCGGAAACACCTTGGGATTGAGCGGATCGCGCTGTGCCGTGGCCAGCAGGGCGCGGCGCTGCTCCATGGCCGAGCCTGCGATCAGCGGTACATCGGGCGCCAGGCGGTAACTGAGCCGCGCGTTGTCGGCCATGCGGAAGCTGGCCCACCAGACATCGCTGCCGTCGAGGTGCTGCAAGGGATCGTGATTGCCGGCCGGGCTGCCGAACAGGCGCACCCCCTGCATGCCGGCGCGCGGCTGGCCACGCCACAGGAAGGTGACCAGGGACTGGCCGCCGGGCAGCGGCTCCACCATCGGCGCGCCCTCCTCCTGCACGCGCCGCCAGAAGGCGTCTGCCGCCACGCCCGAACCCGCGCCGCGCTGGATGGCCTGCGCCAGGGCCTGCAGGCGTGGGCTTTCCAGCGCAGGCCGTTCCGGGGCCTGCACAGCCTTGGCGCCCAGCGGCGCAAGACTGGAGGTCAACCGCAGCGCAAAGCGGCCGGCTGCGGATTTCACCTCGCCGGCCATCAGCGCATTCGTTGCGATGTGGCGCGCCACCAGCCTTTGCCTGCCGGCCCCCTCCGTGACCCACATCAGCGACTGCGCGCCGCCATCGGGCCGCGCCAGGCGGCGCAGGTGCCGGCCCTGGGCATCCTCCAGGTCCAGGGCCACGCCCAGCCCTTCGAATTCACCCTGAACCACGTGGCCGGCGGGCAGATCGACGCGCCAGGACTCGCGCCCATCGGCAGCCAGGACCCCCGTGGCCGCCTGGCCCGGCGCCAGCGTGCCCGGCCGTGCGGCCAGGGCCTGCCGCGGTGCGGCTGCCCTCATGTCTTCAGCGGCATGGACGGCTGCGCCCAGCAGGCACAGCAGCGAGGTGGCCAGGCACAGGCCTTGTCGTGCAGCTTGCGCCATGGCGTCAGAAGTCCACCGTGGCCGAGACACGTACCGTGCGCGGGCCGCCCGTGGTGGCGAAGTTGTCGTTGAAGCTGCCGGCCCAGTAGGACTTGTCGAGCAGGTTCTCCACCGTGGCGCGGAAGGTGACGGGTTTGGCCGCGATGCGGGTGGCATAGCGCGCGCCCACGTCCACGCGGGTCCAGCTGGGCATCTTCAGCGTGTTGGCCGAATTCACCCACTGGGCGCCCGTGTAGATCAGGCGGCCGGTGAGCGTGGCGCCCGGCAGCGCGGGCACGTCCCACTCGCCGCCCAGGTTGGCCGTCCAGCGCGGCACGCCGTAGACGCCGAAGCCATCGCGCGCGCCGCCCTGGGTCTTGCTCTGGATGGCCTGGGTGTAGGCCAGGCCGCCCAGCACGCGCGTGCCGCGCAGCGGCTCGCCGAACACATTCCACTCCAGGCCCCGGTTGCGCTGCTCGCCATCCATCAGCAGGCGGTTGGTCGCGGTCTCCACCACGGACGAGGGCCGCTCGATCTGGAACAGCGAGACCGTCTGCGTGAAATCGCCCGTGCGCCACTTGGCGCCGATCTCGAACTGCTTGGTCTTGTAGGGCGCGAACACTTCACCGGCATTGGCATAGGTGGCGCCGACGATGGAGCCCGCGCTCAGGCCCTGCACATGGTTGGCATACAGCGAGACCGCATCGCCCCAGGGCTTGACCACCAGGCCCAGCGCGGGCGAGACGGCCTGCTCGTTGTAGCCCGCCATCTTCTGGTTCACGCGCTGCAGGCGTGCGCCCACGGTCAGTTGCACGGCATCGCCGCCCCAGCTCAGCGTGTCGGCCAGGGCCAGGCTGCTGAGCACGTCGTCGCGCTCCTGCTTGATGGCGCCATAGGGGCCGGCCAGCGTGATGGGCGCAGGGTTGTAGATGTTGGTGATGTAGCTGGCGCTGGTGGCCACGGCCGCGCGCCCGCCCTTCTGGTTCATCCAGTTCAGGGAGGCCACCAGCAGGTGGTTCACGCCGCCCGTGCGCAGGCGCCCGCGCACGCCGAATTCGGCCGCCGTGCTGTCGGTATAGCCGTACTGGTTGTAGGTCTGGCCCACGGCCGAGCCGTCGCCCTGGGCGCGCAGCACCACGCGCGTGCCGTTGAGCATGCCGTCGTAGGCATGCTGTGCCGTGCCTGCGGAGCCGAACAGCGTCCAGTCCGCGCCCAGGTCCACCGAGCCGCGCAGCATCAGTGCATCGCTTTGCTGCTTGGCGTGTATGCCGGGGAACAGGTTGGTCGTGGCGTCGGGCGCCGCGATGACCTGCTTGAGGTTCTGCATGCTGACCATCATCGGGCTGCCATCGCGGATGGTGGAGCGGTAGCTGTAGGCATCCAGCCCCAGCGTGAATCCGTCGCCCTGGTAGTCCAGCGCCAGCGCGCCCAGGCCGTGGCGGCGGTTCTGGCCGTCGATCTCGGTGTCGCCGCTCGAGGTGCTGCCGTTGACGCGTATGCCCAGGCGGCGCTCGGGGCCGAAGCGGCGCGAGACATCGGCCTGCAGGCCCAGCTGGGAGCCGCTGCTGAACATGGTGGTCACGCGCGTGAGATCCTGGGCCAGCGGGCGCTTGGTCACCAGGTTGATGGTGCCGCCCACGGCGCCGCCGGGCGTCATGCCGCTCATCAGCGCACCGGGGCCCTTGAGCACTTCCACGCGCTCGATCATCTCGACGGGCACGTGGCCGTCGGGCGCCAGGCCGTACAGGCCGTTGAAGCCCAGCTCCGAGGCATTCACCCCCAGGCCGCGGATGGTGAAGTTCTCGTAGGCATGGCCGGTGTTGGTGGTGAAGCGCACCGAGGGGTCGTTTTCCAGCACCGACATCAGCGTTGTCGCGTTCTGGTCGGCAATGCCTTCGGCCGTGTAGGAGGTGATGTTGAACGGCGTGTCCATCACATCGCGCTGGCCCAGCACGCCCAGGCCCGCACCCTTGGCCACCTGGCCGCCCGGGGCTACCGTGGGAAGGGTCTGGGGATCGGTGGTGCCGCGCACCGTGACCTCGCCCAGTTCGGCGTCAGCGGCCCAGGCGCCGGCAGGCAGCGCCGCGGCAGCCACCAAGGCGCAGACACCGGCGATGGGGCCAAGGCGATGGAACGTGCAAACAGGGGGGAAGGGGCTGGCAGCGCCTGCGCGCGGCAGGCCGATGCGGGTACGGGAAGACATCCGGGAGGGCTTTCGAGACGGAAGGAAATGCGCCGCATCCAGCCCGGAGCCCCTCGGGCACAGGCCGGATACGGCATCTGCCCGAATTATAGAAAATGAGAATTATTCTTATTAAGAAAGCAGCAACAACGCACCGCGCGCAAACATGGGCGCACGGCCAGCAAACAATCGCATTGAAAACAGTGGGGGCCAGGCAACAGGCGGCCCGGCCTCGGCGACGCCAGCGGCCGCTAGAAGGTGTCGCCGCGCTCCATGGCGCGGCGGTGGCGCTGCACGAATTCCTGGTAGGTGTCGATGCCGCGCAGCTGCAAGATGGCATTGCGCACGGCGGCCTCGACCAGCACGGCGATGTTGCGGCCCGCCACCACCTGGATCACCACCTTGCGCACGGGCACGCCGAGCACATCCTGCGTCAGCGGCTCGGCCGGCAGGCGCTCGTACTCGCGCTCCATGGTTTCCTTGCGCACCAGGTGCACGATGAGCTTGAGGCGCATCTTGCGGCGCACGGCCGTCTCGCCAAAGATGGCGCGGATGTCCAGCAGCCCGATGCCGCGCACCTCCAGCAGGTTCTGCAGCAGCTCGGGGCACTTGCCCTCGATCGTGGTCTGGTTGATGCGGTACAGGTCCACCGCGTCATCGGCCACCAGGCCGTTGCCGCGCGTCACCAGTTCCAGCCCCAGCTCGCTCTTGCCCAGGCCCGACTCGCCCGTGATCAGCACGCCCATGCCCAGGATGTCCATGAACACGCCGTGCATGGTGGTGCGGTCGGCGAAGTGCTTGGCCAGGTAGGCGCGCAGCACATCGATCACGAAGGCCGACTGCTCGCGCGTGGAGAACATGGGAATGTGGGCGCGCTCGCACATGGACAGCAGCGCCTCGGGCGCCGTCTGCCCGTCGGCCAGCACCAGCACGGGCGGCTCCAGCGTGACGATGCGTGCCACGCGGCGCTGGCAGTCCTGCGGCGTGGCATTGCTCAGATAGGCGATCTCGCGCTCGCCCAGCACCTGCAGTCGGTAGGGATGGATGTAGTTCAGGTAGCCGACGAGGTCCGCGCCGGAGCGCGCCGAGCGCACGGCCATCTCGTCGAAACGGCGCTCCGAGGCTCCCAGGCCCGCCACCCACTCCCAGCGCAGGCTGGAGCGGAACTCCTCGAACAGGACATCGGCGCTGATGGCACTGGGTCTCATGGCAAGGCCCGTGAAAAGGGGAAGGAAAAAGTCTAGACCAGGGGCGCAGCGGAGGACTGCCAGCCGGCAATCATTCCATGCAGCCGGGCCGCATCGGCGCAGGACTTCAGGCGCTCGCGCAGCTGGCTGTCGCTGAGAAGCTCGGCGATTTCGGACAGGATTTCCAGATGCTTCTGGGTGGCCGCTTCGGGAACCAGCAGAAAGATCAGCAGGCCCACGGGCTGCTCATCGGGAGCATCGAAACCAATGGGATTGTCCAGTTGGAACACGGCCGCCATGGGAGCGGTCAGGCCCTTGATGCGCCCATGGGGAATGGCCACGCCGTGGCCGAGCCCCGTCGAGCCCAGGCGTTCGCGTGCAAACAGGCTGTCGGTGATAAGTGCGCGGGACAGGCCATGCAGGCTCTCGAAGAGCAGACCTGCTTCTTCGAAAGCGCGCTTTTTGCTGGTGACGTCGACGCTCACGAGCACTTGAGCGGCGGGCAGGATGGAGGCAAGACGGTTCATGGTTCGGGAAACAATTATGCACCGCAGTGCCGGAAACCGTGGGGAAACCCTGACCCCCATCAAAAACCGCCCCGAAGGGCGGTGGTCGTGCGTGGCACATCAGCCACATAAGCGCAGGTATTGTAAGCGCCCGCACAGGGCAGGCGCCTTACCTGTCACCCGACTGACGCCAAGGTCAGCCCAGCATCATCGAGTCGCTTGGCCGAACCATAGCGGCTGCCCTGCTGGCGGGTCTTGTAGCGCACCACCACGCGGTCCAGCTTGTCAGCCAGCGCATCGACGGCGGCGTAGAGATCGAAGTGAGAGGTCTCGACAAAAAGATCCTGG
The DNA here is from genome assembly GCF_014170385.1 of Delftia sp. UME58. Classification (NCBI taxonomy): domain Bacteria; kingdom Pseudomonadati; phylum Pseudomonadota; class Betaproteobacteria; order Burkholderiales; family Comamonadaceae; genus Delftia; species Delftia sp. UME58. The sequence continues at coordinate 28,818 of NZ_LZZV01000003.1, read as the reverse complement.
CCCTTGACGCGCAGCGTGCAACCGGCACGTTGGCGCTTTTCCTTCTCCTTTTGGTTATGAACGGTCAGCAAGACCTTTACATCCACCACCTGGTCAAAGTGTCGAAGAATGCGTTCGAGCTTGGCCATGACGTAACTGCGCAGCGAGGGAGTGACCTCCAGGTGATGCCCACTAATCGTCAGATTCATATCTAAACACTCCTTGCTCTGGATGAAAACAGCCCGGTCCACCGGGAGACGATCCGCCGGGACAGGTGCTTGCAGGCCGGAATGCGCATTCGTTTGCTTGCGAACCCACTATGCGCCGGGGCCTGCCCAAAAGCAACGCCGCAAGCCGATAGCGCAGGACGGCGCAGGGCCTTGGGAACGGGTTTTGCGCGGCATGCAATTGGGCGCACAATCGGCGGGTTTGCCAGGCTGCGCCCCTGGGGTGGGGCTTGCCACGGGCCGCCCGTCACCGTGAGGCGCCGTTGGTTAGAATCGCGCTCCTGCGCGTGCCGCTTGCAGCCATCCGGCCGCTGCAGCCTCTTTGCCAGATTGCCCCTTGCCTCACATGACCACCCAGTCCCGCCCCTCCGCCCTGCACACTTCCAACATTGCCTCGCTGCCGCTGCTCGCGCGCGGCAAGGTGCGCGACAACTATGCCGTGGGCGATGACCGCATCCTGATGGTGGCCTCGGACCGCCTGTCGGCCTTCGACGTGATCATGGGCGAGCCTATCCCCGGCAAGGGCGAGCTGCTGACGCAGATGGCGCTGTTCTGGTTCGACAAGCTCGGCCACATCTGCCCCAACCACCTGACCGGCGAAGCGCCCGAATCCGTGGTCACGCCCGCCGAAGTGCCCCAGGTCACGGGCCGCTCCATGCTGGTCAAGCGTCTCAAGCCCGTGCTGATCGAGGCCGTGGTGCGCGGCTACCTGGCCGGCAGCGGCTGGAAGGAATACCAGGAATCGCGCTCGGTCTGCGGCGTGCCCCTGCCCGAAGGCCTGACCAACGCCGCCAAGCTGCCCGAACCCATCTACACCCCGGCCGCCAAGGCCGAGATGGGTGACCATGACGAGAACATCACTTACGAGCGCACGGTGGAGATGGTCGGCGAGAAGCTGGCCTCCCAGATCCGCGATACGGCCATCCGCATCTACAAGGAAGCTGCGGCCATCGCCCTCGAAAAGGGCATGATCATTGCCGACACCAAGTTCGAATTCGGCCTGGACGAAAACGGCGAACTGGTGCTGATGGACGAGGTGCTCACGCCCGACAGCTCGCGCTACTGGCCTGTGGAGGGCTATGCCCAGGCCCTGGCCAATGGCGAGAACCCGCCCAGCTACGACAAGCAGTTCGTGCGCGACTGGCTGGAGCAGGCCCAGGTCAACGGCAAGCCCTGGGACAAGAAGGCCCCGGCCCCGCGCCTGCCCCAGGAAGTGACCGAGAAGACGGCCGCCAAGTACCGCGAAGCCCTGCAGCGCCTGACGGCCTGACGGCCCGCCATAGCCTGGCCCCGCGCCTTCCCCGCAAAAGAGAGCTTCGGCTCTCTTTTTCGTTGCAGGCCTGCGTTTTTGCAGCCGGTCATGCCTGCGTCACCGACGCTGCCACAATGTTCGCTTCCTCTGACTTTTTCTGAAGGAGCAAGCACATGGCTGGCAAGAAGATTCTGATGATCTGTGGCGACTACTGCGAGGACTACGAAACCATGGTCCCCTTCCAGGCCCTGCAGGCCGTGGGACACACGGTGCATGCGGTCTGCCCCGACAAGAAGGCCGGGGACCACATCAAGACGGCCATCCATGATTTCGAGGGCGCGCAGACCTACAGCGAGAAGCCCGGCCACAACTTCACGCTCAACGCCAGCTTCGCCGACATCAAGCCCGAGCAGTACGACGCCCTGGTGATCCCCGGTGGACGCGGCCCCGAGTACCTGCGCAACTACGACGCCGTGCGCGCCGCCGTGCGCCACTTCTTCGACAACGACAAGCCCGTGGCAGCCGTCTGCCACGGCGCCCAGCTGCTGGCTGGCGCCGGCGTGCTCAAGGGCCGCACCTGCTCGGCCTACCCGGCCTGCCGTGCCGAGGTCGAACTGGCCGGCGGCACCTATGCCGACATCGGCGTGGACCAGGCGCATACCGAAGGCAACCTGGTCAGCGCCCCCGCGTGGCCCGCTCACCCGGCCTGGATCGCCCAGTTCCTGACGCTCCTGGGCACGCGCATCAGCCACGGCTGAGTACGCAGCGTGCCCGGCGCGGGGCAGTTCAACGGCCCCAGCGCACCAGCACGATGCCGCCGAACACCAGGGCCGAGGCCAGCATGCGCACGCGGCCCAGGCGCTCGCGCATCAGCCAGGCGGCGATCCAGCCCGCAAACAGCACGCTGCTTTCGCGCAGCGCAGACACCAGGCCCATGGGCGCCTGGGACAGCGCCCAGGTCGCCATCCAGCTGGCACTCAGCTGCATGGCGGCGGCCAGGGAGCACAGGCGCCAGGTGCGTGCATCGGCACGCAGCACGGCAGGGCCGCGCCGCCAGGCGACGATCAGCACCGTGGCCAGGCCATCGCCCAGCGTGAGCAAGGCCGCATAGAGCAGCGCGGAGCCGGATGCGCGCGCTCCCAGCCCGTCGATGACCGTATAGCAGGCAATCATGGCTCCCGTGGCCAGCGCATAGCCGCTGCCGCCATAACCGCTGGCCGCGCCGCTGCGCACCGACAGCGCCAGCACGCCCAGCGACAGGCACAGCACGCCGGCCAGCCCGGGTACGCCCGGCCACTCACCGGCCAGCAGCGCCGCGCCCAGCGTCACGAACAGTGGCGCACTGCCCCGCGCCACCGGGTAGACCACGCCGAACTCGCCATGCTGGTAGGCGCGCGGCAGCACGAAGTGATAGACGGTGTGCACGGCCACCGAGGCCGCCAGCCACCACCACACCGATGCGTCCCACAACCCCGCCGCGCGCCAGTCCAGCCAGGGCAGCACCAGCAGCGACCACAGGCTGGCCAGCCCCGTGGTCAGCGCCATGGCGACCATCTTGTCGCCGCCCAGCTTGATGGCGCTGTTCCATCCCGCATTCATCAGCGCGGCCCCCAGGGCCGCGGCCAGCACCGCATTGCTCAATTCCATTCCATGGCCTCGTTCTTGATACGGGACGGGATGATGGATTCGCACCCAGATTAGATAAAGTCGAATCTTTGGAACATCATCTTCAGGAAACCTGATGCGACGCCTGAACCTTGACCAGCTCCAGACCCTGGTGGCCGTGGCCGACCTGGGCACGCTGGCTGCCGCCGCCCAGGCCCTTCACCTGTCGCCGCCAGCCGTCAGCCTGCACATCCAGGAGCTGGAAGCGCGCCTGGACACACCCCTGCTGGTGCGCGGCAAGCGAAAGGCGCAGCTGACGCCCGCAGGCGCGTTGCTGGCCGAAGGCGGACGCCGCCTGCTGGCCGACAGCGAGGCCCTGCTGCGCCAGGTGCGCAAGCGGGCCGAGGGCTTTGGCGCCAGCGTGCGCATAGGCGCCTCGGCCGGCGTCAGCCCCCTGCTTTTGCCCGAACTGCTGCAATGGCTGGCCGAGCACGCGCCCGGCGTGGAACTGCGCCTGGAAGTCGCGAGTTCCGCCCAGGCCATGCAGCGCCTGGCGACTGGCCACCTGGACCTGGCCCTGGTCGGGCTGCCCCAGCCCGTGCCTTCAGGCCTGGAAATGCGCGCCTGGCGCAACGACCCCATGGAGCTGTTCGCCCCGCCGCAGATGCCGCTGCCCGACCAGATCACGCCTGAATGGCTCAACGCCCAGCCCTGGATAGGCTTTGCCGCCGGCACCCAGATGCACCGCCTGCTGTCCCAATGGTTCGCCCAGGCGGGCCTGCTGCCCCAGCCGCGCATGGAAATGAGCTTTCCCGAAGGCATACGCGCCCTGGTCGCCGCCGGCCACGGCCCCACGGTCCTGCCGCGCGAGGAGCCCATGGATGCCGTCAGCCGCACGCTGCAGCAGCGCGGGCTCAGCCCCGCACTGACACGCCCGCTGGGACTGGCCTGCCGCAGCGCCGCGCAACAAGACCCGGCCGTGCAGGCCGTGGTGCGCGGGTTGATGCGATTTGCCGATCCCGTACGGAAGTAGGCGCTACAGCCCGGCCTCCTGCAGCACCCACGCACGCAACGCCTCGATGGCCGGCTGGCCCTGGCTGCGCCGGGGGTGGAGCAGGTGGTAGGCATAGGCCGGGCCCAGGCCCACGGTGATGTCGAACAGGCGCACCAGGCGGCCACGGGCCAGGTCTTCGGCCACCAGGTCCTGCTCGACCAGGCCCACGGCGCCACCGTCCATCACGGCCTGCACGACGTGGCTGGAGTCGGTGAAGGCGATGCAGCGGCCTGCGTCCAGGCCCTCCACGCCGGCCGCCGCCATCCACATCGGCCAGTTCGGCCAGGCCTGGCCGTCCACCCTGCAATCGACATGGCACAGCGTGTGCGCCAGCAGGTCAACGGGCCGGGCCAGCGGCGGGCCGGACTGCAGCAGGGCCGGGCTGCAGACGGGGATCACCCTGGCATCGAACAGGCGCACCGCCAGGGTGTGCGGATCACGGCCCGTGCCGAAGCGGATGGCGGCGTCGATGTCATCGGCGTCGAAGTCGCGCACCTCGTCGCAGATGTCCAGGCTCAGTTCAACCTGCGGATGCGCGGCGCGAAAGCGCGGCAGCCGGGGCAGCAGCCACTGCGTGGCAAGGCGCGCGCCCAGCGACAGGCGCAGCCGCGTCTCGCCCCGGGCCAGCTGGCGCGCCCGGCCGGTGGCGCGCCGCAGCAGGCCCAGCGCCTCGGCCGTGGCCTCCAGCAGCACGCTGCCTGCGGGCGTGAGCTGCATGCTGCGGCTGTTGCGCGTGAAGAGGACGAGGCCCAGCTGTTCCTCCATCTCCTTGATCTGGTGGCTGACCGCCGCCGGGGTCAGCCCCAGTTCGTCGGCCGCGCGCGTGAAGTTCAGGTGGCGCCCTGCAGCCTCGAAGCTGCGCAGGGCGCGCGTGCCGGGTGGGAGCTGGCGCATGGATCTTCAAATTTTTCTTGATGAAGCTCCAAATACTACTTGCTTCCTCTTTTGGGGCCGTCATCGAACAATCAAGAAAACTTGATGGATGAACCCATGGAAACCGCCTCCTTCTTCACCAGCCTCATCGATGGGCAGCCCGCTACGGCGGCCGAACTCGCCGCCCTGGCCTTTGCCGGCCATGCCCATTTCACGGCCATGCAGGTGCGCGGCGGCAGGCTGCGCGGGCTGGACCTGCATCTGCAGCGCCTGCGACAGGCCTCGCTGGAGCTGTACGGCCAGGCCTTGCCCGATGACCATGTCCAGGCGCAGCTGAGGGCGGCGCTTGCCAACGGCCCGCAGGATGTGTCGCTGACCGCCACGGTGTACTCGCCTGCCGGGGAATTCACGGCCGCCGATGCGCGGCCGCGCATGCTGGTGCGCACCTCGGCCCCCGCCTCGGGCCCTGCCGGGCCCTTGAGCCTGGCGCTGTTCGAGCATGAGCGCATGCTGCCCCACCTCAAGCATGTGGGCGAGGTGGCCAAGACGCACCTGCTGCGCCGCGCCGTGGCCCAGGGCTTTGACGACGCCGCCTTTGCCGACCGCCATGGCCGCATTGGCGAGGCCACCATCTGGAACCTGGCTTTCTGGGATGGAGATGCCGTGGTCTGGCCGCGCGCCCAGGTACTTCCGGGCACGACCGAGTCCATGCTGCGGCGCCAGTTGCAGCGCCTGGGCGTGGCGCAGCGCCAGGCCGTGCTGACCCTGGCCGACCTGCCATCCCTGGCCGGCGCCGTGGTGATGAATTCGTGGTCCCCGGGCATTCCGGTCAGGCGACTGGCCGATGTGCATCTGCCCGATGCGCCTGGCTTCGTGCAGTTGCTGCACCGCGCGCATGCGGCCGAGGAACCGGTTGCACCCTGAGCCCTCGCCATGAAAAAAGGGAGCCGCAAGGCTCCCCCGTCTCTTCACCCGTGCAGCGCCGGTCTCAGTTCAGCGCCATGCTGAGCTTGCGGCGGTAGCCGTTGACCAGTTGCGTGGCTTCGTCCTGCTCGGCGCCAGCCTTGCCCAGCAGCTCGATGCCGCCGCTGCTCTTGCCGGGGATGGCGTCCTGCTTCTTGGGCTTCGGGGGCGTGAGCAGCTCCAGGATGCCCACGTAGAGCTTGCGCGCGGCCTGGCCGTTCCAATCCTTGTCGCGCATGATGATTTCCAGCAGTTCGTCCATGCTGGCTGCCCATTGGCCTTCGGCGGCCAGGGCCCGGGCCTTGCCGAAGCGGGTGTCGAAGTCGCGCTTGTTCTGCGCGATGACGGCGTCGAACTGCGCAAACTCCCAGTTGCCACGCTCGTCGTTGTGCACGAACAGCATGCACTGCAGCCACTGGTTGAGCGCCTCGAAGCGCGTGGCCTGGGGAATGCGCTTGAGCGGCTCGACCAGCAGGGCGCCGGCCTCTTCGTAGCCACCCGTGGCGATCAGCAGGCGCACGTAGTCGAAGCGTGCATCGTCGTTGGCCGGATCGGCGGCCAGGGCGTCGGCCAGCTTTTGCAGGGCCGCCTGGGTGTCGCCGGCTTCCAGCAGCTGGTGGGCCTCGTCGGCTTCGGCCTCGGCGGCCAGCTCGCCTTCGGAGGGCAGGTGCTTGTCGAGGAACTCGCGCAGCTTGCCTTCGGGCTGGGCGCCCATGAAGCCGTCCACGGGGCGGCCGCCCATCATCAGAATGCAGGTCGGGATGGAGCGGATGCCGAACATGCCGGCCAGCTGCTGCTCCTGGTCGGAGTCGATCTTGACCAGCTTGAAGCGGCCGTCGTAGGCCACTTCGAGCTTTTCCAGGATGGGGCCCAGCGTCTTGCACGGGCCGCACCAGGGCGCCCAGAAGTCGACGAGCACCGGCACCTGCATGGAGGCGGCGACGACTTCGGCTTCGAAATTCTCAATGGTGACATCAATCATGTGATCAGACCCTGTGGCAAGGCGCGCGGCCAGGGCGCGCGGACTGTGGCGGTTCGGAGTTCGGCGGCCGAATGCCTCCGATGCGGACCGTGTGATTCTCCAGCAATTCCAAGGCCCAGGGCGTGAACGCCATGGGCGACAGCCACCCCAGATGGGAGCAGGCTGCGCGCATTTCAAGCCGCCCGGCCGAGGGCGCGGCGCGGCAGCGCTGGGCTATATTGGCGCGCTGTGCCGCCATTGCGGCCTGCCATCAACGCAATGAGGGAGGGCTCGCCTTGATCAAGGTTTCGCAGCTGGTGTTCGAGTACCCCGGCCACCGCGCGCTCGATGGCGTCAGCCTCCATATCGCCGCAGGCACCGTCACGGCCCTGGTGGGGCCCAACGGCGCCGGCAAATCCACGCTGATGCGCTGCATCGCCGGACTGGACCAGCCGCTGTCGGGCCAGGTCGAGGTGCACGGCATTGCGGTGCAGGAGCAGCCCCGCGAAGTGCACCGGCACCTGGGCTATCTGTCGGATTTCTTCGGCCTCTATGACCGCCTGAGCGTGCGGCGCTGCCTGCAGTACGCGGCCCTGTCCATGGGCGTGCCCCCGTCCGAGGCGCCGCAGCGCGTGGCGCACGTGGCCGGGCAGCTGGGCCTGGCCGATCTGCTGGAGCGCCTGCCCACCGAGCTGTCTCGCGGCCAGCGCCAGCGCGTGGCCATCGGCCAGGCCATCGTCCACCAGCCGCGCGTGCTGCTGCTGGACGAGCCGGCCAGCGGCCTGGACCCCGAGGCCCGCGCCAGCCTGTCCCAGCTGATGCGCGCGCTGCAGGCCCAGGGCATGACCCTGATCGTCTCCAGCCACATCCTCAGCGAACTCGACGAGTACTGCACCCACATCCTGAGCCTGCGCGGCGGCCGCGTGGAAAGCCACGAGGCCCTGCACGGCGGCATCAAGGCGCCGGCCGCCGGCGGCGATGTGCCGCTGGCGCTGTACGCGCTGGAGCTGGCACCGCCCCCGGGTGCCCCGGCCGGGTCGCTGGCACGGCAGCTGCACCAGGTCCTTCCCGACACCCCTGTGCCGCCGCCCGATGACCAGGGCCTGGTGCATCTGCAGCTGTGGCTGCCCACCCTGCCGCGCGAACGCGCCGACCTGCTGGCCCGCCTGGTTGGCGCCGGCCTGCCCGTGGCCAGCCTGGCGCCTGTGCGCGAGCGCCTGCAGGACCGCTACGCACGCGGCCTGCAGGCCGCAGCCCCCCTCAGCCCTGCGGAGCAGCCATGACGCACAACCCCGAATTCCAGCGCCAGCTCTGGCTCAACTGGCGGCCCGCCCAACTGGGCTGGAGCCTGCTGCTCACCGCCTTGCTGCTGGCCACGCCAATGGTCCTGGTCCAGCCCGAAGACCGCCTGCATGCCCTGCTGGTCGCCGCCCTGATCGGCATGTGGATCGCCGCGGCCGGCCTGGGCAGCGTGCTGGCCGGGCGCGGCCTCAACGAAGAGGCGCACCAGCACACCTGGGACTGGCAGCGCCTGTCGGCCCTGACGCCATGGCAGATGGCCTGGGGCAAGCTGCTGGGCGCTCCGCTGGCGGCCTGGCTGTACATGCTGTGGTGCGCGCTGGCCGTGCTGGCCACCTCGGCGGGCCAGCCGGGCGGGCTGGCCGGGGGCGTGCACGCCGTGCTGCAGGCCGTGCTGTGGGGCCTGGCCCTGCAGGCCTGGAGCATGCACTCCGTGCTCATGGGCTGGGGGCCGAAGGAGCAGCCCGCGCGCCGCATCCGCTTCGTGCTGGTGCCGCTGCTGTTCGTGATGGTGCTGCCCGGACCCATCCTGGGCCGGTTGACCGAGCAGCTGGGCCGCGAAGAAGGTCGCCCTGTGCTGTGGTGGTCCGTGCCGCTGCACGGGCGCGGCGCCATCTACCTGTTCGGTGCCATCGCGCTGGGGCTGGGCCTGCTGGCCCTGTGGCGGCTGCTGTGCACGCGGCTGGATGTGCGCACCCTGCCCTGGGCCTGGCCGCTGGGCCTGTGCGTGGCGGGCCTGGCCTTTGGAGGCATGCACCTCGATGCAATGCAGTTGCAGGGCCCCGGCCCGGCCTCCTTCTTCGCATGGACCACCGGGCTGGCGCTGGCGGGCACGGCCTATGTCTGCCTGCACGGCATGGACGAGGGCCTGCGCAGCTGGCGCCAGGTGCAGTGGTGCGTGCTGCAGGGGCGCTGGCGTGGCGCGCTCGAGGCCCTGCCGCTGTGGCCCGTGAGCTGGCTGCTGGCCGTGCTGGCCTGCGCGCTGTGGCTGCTGTGGCCTGGGGGCGGCCAGCCCATCGTGCCGGGCGCGGCCCAACTGGCGGCGCTGGCCACGGCGCAGTTGCTGCGCGATGCCGCGCTGGCCACGGGCTTTTCCCTGCTGGCCGGGCGCATCAAGTCGCCGCTGGCCGCGTTTGCCGTCACCTGGCTGCTGGTCAACATCGTGCTGCCGCTGCTGGCCTTTGGCCTGGCCGGGGCCGATGCCGCCGTGCTGGCCCAGCCGCTGGCAGCCGGCCTGACCAAGCCCGTCACCAGCGGAATGTGGCTGTCGCTGGCCGTGCAGGTGGGGCTGGCCCTGGCCTGGCTGGCCCATGTGTTTCGCCAGCGCGTGCTGGGTTTTGCGCGCGAGCAGCACACGGCTGTGCGGTGATTTGCAGGGGGATGCGGGCCGATCCGGACTAAAAAAGTAAAATCGCGGGTTCCACTAGGCCGGGCCGCAGGCGCCCTCACGACATGAACTCCATCCAGATCGGTGTGGTCATGGGCTCCAGCAGCGACTGGGAGACCATGCAGCACGCAGTTGCCATTCTTCAGCAATTTGGCATCGCCCATGAAGCCCAGGTCGTCTCGGCCCACCGCATGCCCGACGACATGTTCGCCTACGCCGAGGCCGCTGCCGGCCGTGGCCTGAAGGCCATCATCGCGGGTGCGGGGGGCGCTGCCCACCTGCCCGGCATGATCGCTGCCAAGACCGTGGTGCCCGTGCTCGGCGTGCCCGTGGCCAGCCGCCACCTGCAGGGCGTGGACTCGCTGCACTCCATCGTGCAGATGCCCAAGGGCGTGCCCGTGGCCACCTTCGCCATCGGCGCGGCCGGCGCGGCCAATGCGGCCCTCTTCGCCGTGGCCCTGCTGGCCAATGAGGACCCGGCCCTGCGCACCAGGCTCGAAGCCTTCCGCGCCGAGCAGACCGCCGCAGCGCGCGCGATGACGCTTCCCCCGGTGGCCGTATGAGCGCAGATGTGATCCTGCCGGGCGCCACGCTGGGCGTGCTGGGTGGCGGCCAACTTGGCCGCATGTTCGTGCAATCGGCCCAGGCCATGGGCTATTTCACGGCCGTGCTCGACGCCGACCCGACCAGCCCTGCCGGCCTGGTCAGCCACCACCACATCCGTACCGGCTACGAAGACCCGCAGGGTCTGGCCGAACTGGCGCGCCTGTCGGCCGCCGTCACCACCGAATTCGAGAACGTGCCCGCCGCGGCGCTGAACCTGCTGGCCGCCCAGCGGCCGGTCTCGCCGGCTGGCTCCTCCGTGGCCATTGCCCAGGACCGCGCCCAGGAGAAGGCCCACTTCGTGCGCTGCGGCGTGCCCTGCGCGCCCTATGCGGTGATCGAGACGCCGGCCCAGCTGGCGGCCGTGCACGCCAGCCTGCTGCCCGGCATCCTCAAGACCGCCCGCATGGGCTACGACGGCAAGGGCCAGGTGCGCGTGAAGAACGCCGCCGAGCTGGCCACCGCCTGGGAGCAACTGGGCCGCGTGGCCTGCGTGCTGGAAAAAATGCTGCCACTGGCCCATGAATGCTCGGTCATCGTGGCGCGCGGCCGTGACGGCTCCATGGTCAACCTGCCCGTGCAGCGCAATCTGCACCGCGAGGGCATCCTGTCCGTCACCGAGGTCTACGAAGGCAACCTGCCGCAGGCCCAGGTCGAGCAGGCACTGGCCGCCGCACGCTCCGTGGCCGATGGCCTGGACTACGTGGGCGTGCTCTGCGTCGAATTCTTCGTGCTGCAGGACGGCATGCTCGTGGTCAACGAGATCGCGCCGCGCCCGCACAACAGCGGCCACTACAGCCAGAACGCCTGCGATGTCTCGCAGTTCGAGCTGCAGGTGCGCTGCATGACCGGCCTGCCGCTGACGCAGCCGCGCCAGCACAGCCCGTCCATCATGCTGAACCTGCTGGGCGACCTGTGGTTCAAGGACGGCGAACAGGCCAAGGCGCCGGCCTGGGACCAGGTCCTGGCCTTGCCCGGCTGCCACCTGCACCTGTACGGCAAGCACGACGCCAAGCGCGGCCGCAAGATGGGCCACCTGAACGTCACCGGCCCCTCGCCCGAGGCCGTGCGCTCCACCGCCCTGCAGGCCGCTGCCATCTTAGGGTTAGAGCCGTTCTGAAGGCCCGTGCAATGATTCTTGATGGAACGCTGGCGGCCTCTGTCCAGGCCGCCGCACAGGCGCTGCAGCGCGGCGAACTGCTGGGCCTGCCCACGGAAACCGTCTACGGCCTGGCGGCCGATGCCGACAACGACGCGGCCGTCGCGCAGATCTTCACCGCCAAGGGCCGGCCGCCCAACCATCCGCTCATCGTGCATGTGGCCGACAGCGGCGCCATCACGCGCTATGCGCGTGAAGTGCCGCTGTTCGCGCAGCAGTTGATCGACGCCTTCTGGCCCGGCCCGCTGACCCTGATCCTGCCGCGCCTGCCCCAGGCCGCCCGGGCCTCGACCGGCGGCCAGGACAGCGTGGGCCTGCGCTGCCCGTCACACCCCGTCGCCCATGCCGTGCTGGCCGCCTGCCAGCAGCTGCAGCCGCCCGTCTGGGGCGTATCGGCGCCCAGCGCCAACAAGTTCGGCCGCGTCAGCCCCACCACGGCGGCCCATGTGGCCGGTGAGTTCGGCGACACGCTGCTGGTGCTGGACGGCGGCGCCTGCGAAGTGGGGATCGAATCGACCATCGTGGACTGCACGCGCGGCGTGCCCGTGCTGCTGCGCCCCGGCGCCATCACGCGCGACGACATAGAACGCGCCTGCGGCCAGCGCCCCCTGTCCAAGGAAGAGCTGCAGGAGAACACGCCGCGCGCCTCCGGCACCCTGCTGGCCCACTACGCGCCCAACGCCCAGGTGCGCCTCATGGACGCCAGGCAGTTGCAGGCCGGGCTGGACGTGCTGGGCGCCGACGCCAGGAACCTGGCCGTCTACCACCGTACACCGCTGCGCACCGCCTCGCGCGCCGTCACGCTGCGCGCCATGCCCGCCGACGCCGCCGCCACCGCGCGCGAGCTGTTCGGCGCCCTGCGCGACTTCGATGAAGTCGGCGCCAGGCTGATCTGGATCGAGACCCCGCCCGACACGCCGGACTGGGAAGGCGTGCGCGACCGGCTGCTGCGCGCGGCGGCTGCGGGATAGAAGAGGTCCCCCGGGACTGCAGTGCCGCATCGGGCATCAACCCGCGCGCCTGTCCAACGGCGTGCGGCGCAGGAACAGGCGCCGTTCCAGGCCTTTGAATGGCAGGAGTTGCTAGAATCGCACTACACAATCCCTTCGCGGTGTCATTCAGTTGGCTCAGGCTTAGGGCGAAAAGGCCACCGCAAGGTGGTCTTTTCATTGGTGGCTTGGACATTGACCAGAACAACCATCTACATCGACGGCTACAACCTCTACTACTCGCGGCTCAAGGGCACGCCGTACAAGTGGCTGGACATTGCTGCGCTGTTTCGTGATCGCATCCTGCTGCCGCAAGACCCTGGCGCAGAGGTTGTCGCCATCAAGTACTTCACGGCCCCCGTCAAAGCCTCGTACGCCCGGCATGGCGAGGCATCGGTCCAGGCACAGACCCAGTACCTTCGCGCCCTGCAGGCACGAGACCCTGGCCTGATCCAGATCGTCAACGGCTTCCACGTCTTCGAACCCACATCCCTGCCGAGCTACCAAGCGGGCGCCAACCCGAGCAAGAACAACGTGTCGCGCGTCTGGATGATCGAAGAAAAGCAGACCGACGTGAACCTTGCGCTGCACGCCTACCGTGATGCAGTACGTGGCGAATGCGACCAGTTGGTGATCTGCTCCAACGACAGTGACGTGGAACCCGCACTGCGCATGCTGCGCGAGGACGTGCCCGCCGCCAGGCTGGGGCTGGTCATGCCATTGCGCGACAGGACCGCAGCAGACGGCAAAGTGCCCAACAAGCGCTTGACGGCGTTGGCGCACTGGGTTCGCCATCACATCAGGGACGACGAGCTGGCGCAATCGCAGTTGCCGCTGAACGTGCAGACGCGGAAAAAACCAGCCAGCAAGCCTGCGCATTGGTGACCCCCCACAAGGCGGCACTGGGCGGAACGCTGCCGACTAGGACCTCTTCACCGAAGGCTCGTACGCCAGCTCCATCCGGTAGGCCAGCGCCAGGAACAGCGACTGCGCCAGGGTCAGCGTGCTGGTCAGGGAGCGAAAGCCGAAGGTGGCTGCGTCCTGGGCGAGCAGGGTGACCGTGGCGCGTGATGCCAGGGGGCTGAGCTGGCTGTCGGTCAGCGCCAGCAGGCGCGCGCCGCGGGCCAGGGCCGCATCCACCATTTCCAGCGTTTCGGGCGCGTAGGGCTCGAAGGAGACGGCCAGCATCACGTCGCCGGGCGCCAGCGCGCGCAGCTCGCCCTTTTGCATGGCGCCCAGGCCGTGCAGCCAGTGCACGGGCTTTTCGGTGTGCTGCAGCGCATAGGCCAGGTAGGCGCCCACGGGGAAGGCGCGGCGCGAGGCGGCCAGCCACAGCGAGGGGGCATCCAGCATGAGGTCCACCGCCGCCTCGAACTGCTCGGGCGGCAGGCCGCGCTGCAGGGCCTGCAGGCTTTCGATGCTGCCTTCGATGACCTCGTGCGCCAGGCGCGCGCTGCTGCGTGGCTCGTTGCCCGAGGCGATCAGGCCCCGGATGCGGTCCTGGTAGTCATGCTGGGCCGAGAGCTGGCGCGCCGCATCGGCGCGGAACAGCGCCTGCAGTTCCGAGTACCCCGAAAACCCGAAATGCTTGGCAAAGCGCACCACGGCCGAAGGCTGCACGCCACATTGCTCGGCCGTGGCCTGGATGCCGTCGAAGGCCAGGCGATCGCCCTGCATTTCCACATGGCGGCCGATGGCCTTGAGCTGGCGGCTCAGGGCCTCGAAGCCCTCGCGCAGCACGGAGAGGAAGGCGCCACGGTCGGCGTAGGGTCCGGCCAGCGAGGGGGCGCCTGCATCGCCAAGGGTTTTTCTATTTTTCATATATATGGAAAACTTTTTCTATTTCGATCTATGATCGCATGCACGCAACGATTATGGACAGGCCCGCACGCGGGTGTCCGCAACGCACAGGCCTATGACGATGAGCATGCTGAACTTTCCCTCCGACCGGCCGCTGGACGTGGCCTGCCTGGGCCGACTGGCCGTGGACCTTTACGCGCAGCAGATCGGCTGCAGCCTGGAGGAGGCCGGCAGCTTTGCCAAGTACCTGGGCGGCTCCTCGGGCAACATGGCTTTCGGCACGGCGCGCCTGGGGCTGCGCTCGGCCATGATTTCGCGCGTGGGCGATGAACAAAATGGCCGCTTCCTGGTCGAGACGCTGCGCCGCGAGGGCTGCGACACCAGCCAGGTGCAGGTCGATGCCCAGCGCCTGACCGGCATGGTGCTGCTGGGCATCAAGGACCAGGAGACCTTCCCCCTGCTCTTCGCCCGCGAGAACTGCGCCGACATGGCCCTGGACGCCGAGGCCATCAGCGAGGCGTTCCTGGCCCGCTGCCGCTGCCTGGCCATCACGGGCACCCACCTGAGCGCACCCGGCGTGCTGGCCGCCAGCCGCAAGGCACTGGAGATGGCAGGCCGCCACGGCCTGGTGCGCGTGCTGGACATCGACTACCGGCCCGTGCTGTGGGGCCTGGCCTCGCGCGGCGACGGCGAGACACGCTATGTGGCCAGCGCCGAGGTCAGCCGCAGGCTGCAGGCCGAGCTGGGCCAGTTCGAACTCATCATCGGCACCGAGGAGGAATGGCTGATCGCCGGCGGCGTGGAGGGCGACCTGATCGCCAGCCTGCGCCGCGTGCGCGAATGCAGCCGCGCCGTCTTCGTGGTCAAGCGCGGGCCGCTGGGCTGCTCGCTGATCGAGGGCGAGGTGCCCGATGCGATTGCCGATGCGCCCACGGTGCTGGGCGAGCGCGTGGAGGTGCTCAATGTGCTGGGCGCGGGCGATGCCTTTGCCTCGGGCCTGCTGTCCGGGCTGCTGCGCGGCAAGAGCCTGGAGGAATCTGCGGCGATTGCCAACGCCTGCGGCGCCATCGTGGTCTCGCGCCATGGCTGCGCGCCGGCCATGCCCACGCAGGCCGAGCTGGCGCACTGGTTCTCGGGCCACCGCCATCCGCGTCCCGACCAGGACCCCGAGCTGTCCCACCTGCACCGCGTCAGCCGCGCGCGGCCGCAGTGGCCCGCGCTGTGCGTGCTGGCCTATGACCACCGCAGCCAGTTCGACGATCTGGCGCGCGAGGCCGGCGCCGCGCCCGCGCGGCTGCGCCCGCTCAAGCGGCTGATCAACGAGGTGGTCGCCCAGGTCGAGCGCGATCCGGGCAACGCGGGCCGCATGGGCGTGCTGATCGACGGCCGCCATCACCTGGGCGAGGCCGCGCTGCACGACGCCACGGGACGCGGCTGGTGGATAGGCCGGCCCATCGAGCTGCCGGGCTCGCGCCCGCTGCGCTTTGACGGCACGGACTCGCTGGCTTCCGAGCTGCTGCACTGGCCGCAAAGCCATACCGTCAAATGCCTGGTCTTCTACCACCCCGACGACACGCCCGCGCTGCGCGCCGAGCAGGATGCCTGGCTGCAGCAGGTCTGGACCGCCACGCGCGCCAGCGGCCATGAGCTGCTGCTGGAAGTGATCCCGCCAAAGGACACGCTGGCGCCGGACGACCGGGGCGAGGCCGTGCTGCGCGCCATACGCCACTTCTACGACCTGGGCCTCAAGCCCGAATGGTGGAAGGTCGGCACCATGGCGCGCGAGAACTGGGAGGCGCTGGACGCCCTGGTGAACGAGCGCGACCCCTGGTGCCGGGGCGCCGTGATCCTGGGCCTGTCCCAGCCCGTGGAGCAACTGGTGCAGGGCTTTGCCCAGGCGCGGGCGCCCGTGGTCAAGGGCTTCATGATCGGCCGCAGCGTCTGGGCCGGACCCGCGCTGCAGTGGCTGCGCAACGAGCTGGACGACGCCGCGCTGCGCGATGCCGTCGCCGCCAACTTCCGCGCGCTGATCGCGGGCTGGGATGCCAGCCGCGTGGACGCGCGCCAGGACATCACCGAAGGAGCTGCGGCATGAGCCCCCGCCCGGCCGCTCCGAAGGGGGCTCGCACCGCAGCCCGTGAGGGCGAAGGTCTCCCAATGAGCCTTCTCGTCAAGGCCGCGCCCGGCCGCGTCGTCACCGACATCACGCCCGCCAGCGCGGGTTGGAAGCACATCCACTTCAAGGCCCTGAGGCTGCAGGCAGGCGAGGTGGAGGCGCTGTCCACCGGCCCGCTTGAATACTGCATCACCGTGCTCACCGGCCAGGTGGATGTGCAGGTCGGCAGCCAGGCGTTCAGCGCCCTGGGCAGCCGCGCCAGCGTGTTCGAGGAGAGTGCGCCCACGGCCGTCTATGTGCCGCCCGGCCAAAGCCTGCGCATCACGGCGCGCGGCCCGGCCGACGTTGCCTTGAGCGCCGCACCCGCCACGGGCCGCCACGCCACGCGCGTGATCGCGCCCGAAAGCATGCGCCGCAGCGTGCGCGGCCAGGGCAGCAACACGCGCCATGTCTGCGACATCCTGCCCGAGACCGAGGCGGCCGAGTCCCTGCTGGTGGTCGAGGTCATCACGCCCGCAGGCAACTCGTCCAGCTATCCGCCGCACAAGCACGACAGCGCCGACCCCGCCGCGCCGGACGCCGAGACCGTGCTGGAGGAGACCTACTTCCACCTGCTCAACCCCAGCCAGGGCTTTGCCTTCCAGCGCGTCTACACCGATGACCGCAGCATCGACGAAGCCATGGCGGTGGAGCACCGCGACACCGTGATGGTGCCGCGCGGCTACCACCCCTGCGTGGCCCCGCACGGCTACGACCTCTACTACCTCAACACCATGGCCGGGCCCGAGCGGCGCTGGGCCTTCCGCAACGACCCCGCGCACGAATGGATGCTGCGGCCGCGCTGACGCACGGCGCAACAGACACCCATAAAAACCACCGGAGACAAAAAATGCTGTTCAACCCAATGGCCCTGCACCGCAAGGCCTGGCTATCCTGCGCCCTGCTGACGCTGGGCATGGGCACCGCCCAGGCGCAATCCGCCCCAGCCCCGTCCTCCCAGAGTGCGCCAGCCTGGCCCACCCAGCCCGTCAAATGGGTGGTGCCCTACGCACCGGGCGGCACCACCGACGTGATCGCGCGCCAGCTGGCCGTGCAGATGGGCAAGGACCTGGGCCAGCCCGTGGTGGTGGACAACCGTCCCGGCGCGGCCAGCATCATCGGCGCCACGCTGATCGCACGCGCCCCGGCCGACGGCTACACGCTGGGCACGGCCGACTCGGGCACGCTGGCCTTCAACCCCGCCATGTATGCGCGCCTGAGCTATGACGCGGGCAAGGACTTCAGCTACATCGGCGGCCTGGGCCGCATGCCGCTGGTGCTGGCCGTGCATCCGTCCTTCCCGGCGAAGAATGTGCAGGAATTCCTGGCGATGGCGCGCAAGGAGCCGGGCGGCATCTCCTCGGCCTCGTCGGGCCCGGGATCGCCGCTGCACGTGGCGCTGGAGCTGTTCAAGCAGCGCACGGGCACCCAGATCCTGCACGTGGCCTACAAGGGCTCGGCCCCGGCGCTGCAGGACCTCATGGCAGGACAGATCCAGTCCATGTTCGTGGACCTGCCGCCCAGCCTCTCGGCCATCCGCGCGGGCAAGCTGCGCGTGCTGGCCGTGGCCACGCCCCAGCGCCTGCCCATCCTGCCCGACGTACCCACCATGGCCGAGGCCGGCGTGCCCGGCTTCGAGGCCTATGCCTGGCAGGGCTTCGTCGGCCCCGCCCACCTGAGCCCTGCGCTCACCGAGCGCCTGAACAAAAGCCTGGCCACCGCCCTGCGCCACCACGAGACGCGTGCCAAGCTCGAAGAGATCGGCATACAGCCCATGGAGATGACGCCGCAGCAGTTCGCAGGCTTCGTGCGCTCGGAACAGGCGCTGTGGAGCGGCGTGATCAAGGCCGCCAACATCAAAATGGATTGAAGCGCAGACATCGCCACATAGACAAGATCCCGGAGACAAGCCATGACCCTCGCATCCCGCCGCCAATTCATCCACTCGCTGGCCGCCCTGGCCGCAACGCCGGTCCTGCCCGCCATGGCGCAGGCACCGGCCGGCGCCTGGCCCCAGCGCCCCATTGAACTCATCGTGCCCTTTGCCGCTGGCGGCGGCACCGACGTGCTGGCACGCGCGCTGGCCGAGGTGGCGCGCAAGCACCTGCCGCAGGATCTGATCGTGCTCAACCGCGCAGGCGCCAGCGGCGCCGTGGGCTGGACCGAACTGGCCAATGCCAGGCCGGACGGCTACAAGATCGGCATCATCACCGTCGAGCTGACCATGATCCCGCACATGGGGCTGACCAAGATCAGCTCCGACGCCCTGCTGCCCGTGGCCCGCCTGAATGCCGACCCCGCCACCATCGCCGTGCGTGCCGACTCGCCCTATCGCAGCATCGAGGAACTGATCGCCGCCGCGCGCAAGGACGAGGCCGCGGTGCGCATCGGCAACGCCGGACCGGGCTCGCTGGGCCACCTGGCCGCCGCCGCGCTGCAGGACAAGGCGGGCGTGAAATTCAACCACGCGCCCTACCGCGGCGCCAACCCTGCCGTGCTCGACCTGCTGGGCGGCCACATCGAGGCCGTGGCCGTCACGCCCGTGGAGGTGGCCACCTATGTGGCGGCCGGCAAGATCCGCCCGCTGGCCATCATGGCCGAGCAGCGCATACAGGCCGGCTGGGAAGCCGTGCCCACGCTCAAGGAGCGCGGCATCGACCTGCTCATCGGCGGCTGGCGCGGCCTGGCCGTGCCCCGCAACACGCCTGACGCCGTGGTCCAGACCCTGCGCAAGGCCATGGCCCTGACCCTCAAGGACCCCGCCCTGCGCGAAACCATGGCCAAACAGAACATGGGAGAGGGCTACCTGGACCAGCCCGAGTTCAAGGCCGTGATCGACCGCGACAACGCGGTGTTCAAGCAATTGGTGGACAAGCTGGGGATCAAGGCCTGAGGGGCCTGTGAAGCGCGATGGCCAATGGCTCGGCCGTGTTTTACGGGCAGTGGAACGCGGCGACCAGTCAGCACTTTTGCTTGATAGATAAATCAATAAACTAGGAGAAATTGGATTTTATTGATATAAAAGTCAAATGCAAACCCTTCAAGAACTCGGTGAATCCGTGGCCCGCCGGCGGCGCGCACTGGGTCTTCAACAAGGCGCCGTGGCCGCCCAGGCAGGCATCACACCCGAGACGCTGTCGCGCTTCGAGCGTGGCCGCTCGGCCGAATTCGGGACGCGCAAGCTCCTGGCCGTGCTGGCCGTGCTGGGCATGGAGATCGATTTCTTTGCCATGGGCCAGTCGGGCACTCTGGATGAACTGCGCCGCGAGCGCAACCAGGCACGGCCATGAAGCTCGCCGTCCACGTCCTGGGGCGGGAGGTCGCGGTGCTGGAGCCGGTGGGCGACTTCAAAAGCGTTCTGACCTACCACGCCCACACGGCGCCTGATGACTTCGTCTCACTCACCATGCCAGTGCGCACGGAGTCCTACGCCTGGGATGACCAGCTGCCCCCCGTGCTGCAGATGAACCTGCCCGAAGGCTATCTGCTGCAGGTTCTGCAGGAGCAGTTCGGCCCGCACATCGGGGCCAGCCCCGTCGCCCTGCTTTCGGTGATTGGCCGCAACATGGTCGGCCGCATCCAGGTCGCCGCGCCCGGCGCCGCTCTGCAGCAGCCTGCCAGTTCCGTGGAAGTGGCCGCGCTGCTGCGCGGTGACAACTCGGAAGCAGCCTTTGCCCAACTGGTGCGGCAGCACGCCACCAGTGGCGTCTCCGGCGTGGTGCCCAAGTTCCTGGACGCGAACGATGAGGCAGTCCAGGGCGGCAGCCCATCGCTGGCGGGGCACAGGAAGGCCAGCCTCATCACACGCCGCCACATCATCAAGGGCTCCAGCAGGCACTTGCCCTTTGTGGCATTGAACGAGCACCTGTGCATGCAGGTCGCCGCCAAGGTAATGCCTGCGGCACGGACAGAAATCTCGGACGACGGACAGGCCCTGGTCGTGCACCGTTTCGATGTCGATGACAACGGACAGGCCCTTTGGGGGATGGAGGACTTTTGCGCGCTGCTGGGCCTGCGCCCCGCGGCCAAGTACGACACCACCTGGGAGCGCATCGCCAAGGCCGTGCGCGACCATGTGCCCGGCGAACGCCGGCTGCAGACCTATCGCCAGCTGGCCACCACGCTGCTGCTGACCTATGCGCTGCGCAATGCAGACTGCCATGCCAAGAACCTGGCCCTGCTCTACACCCGGCGTGCCGATGTGCACCTGTCCCCCGCCTACGACATGCTGACCACCGTCGTCTATCCCGGCTTCCAGCACAACCCGCCCAGCATCGAATTCATGGGAAAGAAGACCTGGACGCCAGGCAAGAGCCTGCAGAAGTTCATCGCCACGACCCTGGGGATTGCGCCCCGGGAGCAGGCAGTCATGGTGGAAGCTATCAGCGATGCAGTGGCCGACGCCGGACAGCAGGTCAGGGATGCCATGGCGCAGCACGGCGGCTTCAGGGACATCGGCAAGCGCATGCTGATGGGTTGGTCCGAAGGTGTTCAGGGCTTGCGCGATCAGCGCGTTTATGCCGTCGGTGATTGGAAACCGGGAGACGCCTTCGAAGGGTTTTCCGCACCACCGAAGCAGAAATCGTCCGCCGGCAAGCTTGTGCGTTCCCGCCTGCCGGGTGAGCGGTAGCACGCATCAACCTCGCTCAGCGAATGAACCCCGCCGCAAACGACGCCCGCAGAAACTCCACGAATACCGCCACCGAACGCGGCACGTGGCTGGCGTAGGGGCGGATCGCGAACAGGTGTTCGCCGAAGGCATCGACGGGCCGCCAGCCGGGCAGGACCTCGCGCAGGTGGCCGGAGGCCAGGCCCGATTGGGCGCTGAAGTCGGGCACCAGGGCGATGCCCAGGCCGGCCATGGCGGCGTCGCGCAGCATTTCGCTGTTGTTGGCGGCAAAGCCGCCGGCCACGGGCACGACGGTGCGTACTGCGTCTGCACCGGCGTCCGCACCGGCATCGGCGGGCACGAAGCTCCAGGCCATGGCACCCTGGGTGCGCGGGTAGTGCAGGCACTGGTGCGCGGCCAGGTCCTGCGGGGTGGCCGGGGTGCCGTGCGCGGCCAGGTAGTCCGTGCTGGCCACCAGCAGCGAGCGCGTGGGCGCCAGCGCCCAGGCCACATGGGTTTCGGGCGGGGTGGAGGCATGGCGCACGGCGATGTCGAAGCCCTCCATCGCCAGCGAGCGCAGGTGGTCAGACAGGTCCAGCTCCAGCCGGATCTGCGGATGGGCACGCAGGAAGGCCGGCAGCCGGGGCATGAGCTGCTGGCGCGAGAAGGCCACGGGCGCGGTCACGCGCAGCAGGCCGCGCGGCTCGGCCGCCAGGTCGCGCACGCCCGCAAAGCTGTCGGCGATGTGCTCGAAGGCACCGCGCGTCTCGTCCACCAGGCGCTGGCCCGCTTCGGTCAGGCGCACGCTGCGCGTGGTGCGCGTGACCAGGGCCACGCCGGCCGCGCGCTCCAGCTCGGCCACGCGCTGGCTCATGGCCGCCTTGCTCACGCCCAGGCGTGCGGCGGCCGAGGTGAAGCTGCCTTGCTGCTCCAGCACGACCAGCCAGTGCAGGTGGCTCCACAAGGCCTCGGCCTTGGCATCGGGTTTTTCATTTGCCATGCGGGGATTGTTCAGCGAAATGAACAATCAATTCAAGCACAGCGCCTAGGCAGGCCGAAGGCGCACTCCTAGACTGGCCGGCATGAACACCGCAAACACCTCCTTCGCTTCCATCGTCCATTACGTCAACGGCCAGCGCACGGCAGGTGCCAGCGGCCGCGAGCAGGACGTGACCAACCCGGCCACCGGCCAGGTCACGGGCCGCGTGGCCCTGGCCTCGCGCGCCGATGTCGATGCCGCCGTGGCGGCCGCCCAGGCGGCCTTCCCCAAGTGGGCCGACACGCCACCGCTGCGCCGGGCGCGCGTGATGTTCCGCTTCCTCGAGCTGCTCAACCAGCACAAGGACGAACTGGCCCACGCCATCACGGCCGAGCACGGCAAGGTCTTCACCGATGCGCAGGGCGAGGTCAGCCGCGGCATCGACATCGTGGAGTTCGCCTGCGGCATCCCGCAGCTGCTCAAGGGCGATTTCACCGACCAGGTCTCCACCGGCATCGACAACTGGACGCTGCGCCAGCCGCTGGGCGTGGTGGCGGGCGTGACGCCGTTCAACTTCCCCGTGATGGTGCCGATGTGGATGTTCCCGGTGGCCATTGCGGCGGGCAACACCTTTGTGCTCAAGCCCAGCCCCATCGATCCCACGCCCTCGCTGCTGATCGCCGACCTGCTCAAGCAGGCCGGCCTGCCCGACGGCGTGTTCAACGTGGTCCAGGGCGACAAGGAAGCCGTGGATGCGCTGATCGAGCATCCCCAGGTGAAGGCCGTGAGCTTCGTGGGCTCCACGCCCATTGCCAACTACATCTATGAGACGGGGGCCCGCCACGGCAAGCGCGTGCAGGCCCTGGGCGGCGCCAAGAACCACATGGTGGTCATGCCCGACGCCGATATCGAACAGGCCGTGGACGCACTGATCGGCGCCGGCTACGGCTCGGCCGGCGAGCGCTGCATGGCCATCAGCGTGGCCGTGCTCGTGGGCGATGTGGCCGACCAGCTGCTGCCGCGCCTGATCGAGCGCACCAGGGCCCTGAAGGTGCTGGACGGCGAGGACCTGGCCGCGGAAATGGGCCCCATCGTGACGCGCGCCGCGCACGAGCGCATCAGCGGCTACATCGACCTGGGCGTCAAGGAAGGCGCGCAGCTGCTGGTCGATGGCCGGGGCTTCGACGGCAAGGCGGCCGGCGCCGCCACGGGCACCGACACCTCGGGCGGCTTCTGGCTGGGCGGCACGCTGTTCGACCATGTCACGCCCGACATGCGCATCTACAAGGAAGAGATCTTCGGCCCCGTGCTGGCCGTGGTGCGCGCCAAGGACTTCGCCGAGGCCGTGCAGCTGGTCAACGACCATGAGTTCGGCAACGGCGTGGCCTGCTTCACGCGCGACGGCAATGTGGCGCGCGAGTTCGGCCGCCGCATCGAGGTCGGCATGGTCGGCATCAACGTGCCGATTCCCGTGCCCATGGCCTGGCACGGCTTCGGCGGCTGGAAGCGCAGCCTGTTCGGCGACATGCATGCCTACGGCGAGGAAGGCGTGCGCTTCTATACCCGCCAAAAGAGCATCATGCAGCGCTGGCCCGAGAGCACGCCCAAGGGCGCGGAATTCGTGATGCCCACGGCCAAGTAGGCGCAGGTTCGCTCCATGAAAAAACCAGCCCGCGGGCTGGTTTTTCTTTGGGGACTGCGACCTGTCAGAAGCGGTATCCGATGCCGATGGCGTAGACGTTGGGATTGAGCTTGAGCGACACGCTCTGGCCCGAGGACAGGTGTGCCGTGGTCTTCAGGAAGCTCTTGTAGTAGGCCACGTCCAGGAACCAGCGTTCGTTGAAGTTGTAGACGAAGCCGATCTGCGGCGTCAGGCCCCACTTGCTGTCCACCGAGGCCGTGGTGGGATTGGCCAGCGTGCCGCCGGTCAGGCCGTTGAGGGAGGCCGTGGTGCGCTCGCCGAAGAACTTGGCATAGGTCACGCCCAGGCCCAGGTAAGGGCGGAAGGCGGAGTTGGCCTCGCCGAAGCGGTACTGCGCGAACACGGTGGCGGGCAGCACCTTGGTGCGGCCGAGCTTGCCCGTGCCGGAGATGGCACCATCGCCCACGAAGTCGTGCTTGAACGGCAGGCCCATGGGCACGTCGATGGCCCAGTTGTTGGTGACCATGTAGGTCACGCCGCCCGTGAGCTGGCTGTTGGCCTTCACGTCCACGCGGGTGTCGGGGAAGCTGGGCGTGCTCAGCCAGCCGCTGCTGGTCTGGGGATCGATGCGCGTGGCGCCCAGGCGCACGCTCCAGGTGCCGGCGGACTGGGCGCTGGCGGCCATGCAGGCCGTGGCCATGGCCACGGCGGCGGTGATGCGCAGGAATTTCTTCATGGATGTGTCTCCTCGTGCTGCGTGTCTGCGATCACAGCCAGCCGGCGCGGGCCAGGGTGCGGGAGGCCAGCTGGCTCATCTGCTGATGGCCGTAGGGCGTGGGATGGAAGCTGTCGGCAAAGGCATAGCTCTTCCACCAGTTGGCGCTGGTCTCGCCCACGGGAATGGAGGCGGACAGCGCGGCCTCGGTGCAGGTCGGGAAGCTGTAGGTGGGCAGGCCGTCAGCGCCCACGCCGGTGGCCGGGCAGGCCGGCTTTTTCACGTTGGTGTAGGCGTACTGGGCGGGGTCGGCCATCTGCTGGCGGAACTCGCTGTAGAAGTCGATGATGGCCACGCGGCTCTCACCCGTGAAACCGGCCGCGACCTGCTGGTTGAAGGCCTTGACCCAGCCGTCGAACACGGTCTCCAGCTGCGCGGCGGCGGCCGAGCCCTGCTGCTGGGCCACGGACTGCAGCACCAGCTGGAAGCGCGGTGTCAGCGTGATGGCGGGCACGTTGAGGATGGCCACGCGCGTGGCGCCCTTGCCCAGCACATTGGCCTGGATGCTGGAGACAAAGCCCTTGGCCAGGTTCTGCATGTACAGGCCACCGGCCTGGGCCATGCCGGCCTGGCCCTGCTGCAGCAGCGCGCCCAGCGTGGCCGCGTCGATCTTGGTGGACAGCAGTGCCTTGAAGCTCGCACCCTGGTCCCTGGAGGCGGCCAGGAAGGCGCCGACCACGTCGGCCGCGTCATTGGCGCCGCCGTCGATCACCGCCAGGTCATCGGCCGTGAAGCCCGCCGCACCCGCCAGCAGGATCTGCTGCGTGATGGAGATCGGTGCCGTGGGCGCGCTGGTGTAGTTGATGCGGCCACCGCCCACGGCGTAGTTGTTGCAGGCCGTGTTGGGCGTGAAGGCCGTGCCGTTGAAACGCGGGCACAGGGAGATGTTGTACAGGCCCGCCACGCGTTCGGCCCAGACCTGGTTGGAGCCGGCGCCCGTCAGCGTGGCGTTCTGCACGGTGAACTTGTAGCCGAAGGTGCCGCTGTCGGAGAGGCTGTCGCCCATCACCTTGACGGAGGTGATCTTGGCCCGGGGAGTGGTGTCGGCGCCGCTGCCGCCGCCGCAAGCGGCCAGCAGGCCGGCCGCGGCCAGAGCGGCCGCGAGGATTCGATAACGATTTGCCAAGATGGAATCTCCGTGAAGTGTTATGAATAGCACGACCGTGCTTTTTTGCTAAGGCCATCGTAGCGACACTTGCGCATTGGCGACACCGGGCAACTACGGATAGGAATTGCCTGCCGCCCAGGCATTTCGCACGCGGGCGAACAGACGATAAGGACCGCCGCATGGCCCGTGGGTAGGACAACGTCCTTGCCGTGAAAACAATGAAAAAGGGCCTGCGAAAGCAGGCCCTGCAGAGGGAGCGAAGGCGCCCGATCAGCGGTCGCGCGCCGTCCAGTCCACAAGCGCATCCCAGGCCGCGCGCGCAGCCGGGGCGTTGGCGTGGTTGGCCATGGCCACCAGCACGTAGCGGCGGCCGCTGGCCCCGTCCACATAGCCGGCCAGGGCCGAGGCATCGCGCAGCGTGCCGGTCTTCAGATGCGCCATGCCCTGGGCCCGGCTGAGGCTGCGGCGCAGCGTGCCATCCACGCCGACGATGGGCATGGAGGCAACGAACTCCGGCATCACCGGCGAGGCCCAGGCCTGCTGCAGCATGCGGCCCAGGCCGGAGGCGGTGATGCGCGCCTCGCGGCTCAGGCCCGCGCCGTTGTCGGCCACGGGCTGCTCGGCCGCGCCCCAGCGCGCCTGCCACCACTGGCCCAGGGCCTGGCGCGAGGACTCGAAGCTGGCCACGCCCGTGCGCTGCATTCCCATGGTCAGGAACACCTGCTGGGCCATGACGTTGTTGCTGTACTTGTTGATGTCGCGCACCACCTCGGCCAGTGAAGGCGATTCGCTCTGGAACGCAGGCTGCAGCCCGGCCGGCACGCGGCCGTCGTGCACGGTGCCGGTGAGCTTGCCGCCCAGCTCGCGCCACATGCCCTCGATGGCGCGGGCCGCGAAGGCCTCGGGCTGGGCCGGCGCCAGCGACCAGCTCTTGTCCCCGCAACTGGCCGGGAACGGGCCGGCAAAGGCGATGCGCAGCGGGTCGGCCATGTCCAGCTGCAGCCGGGCGCGCCAGTCGCCGCACTCGCTGCCGGCCGGCGCCAGCGGCACGGTCTCCTGCTGCTGGATGCCGGCCAGCGGCGGATCGTATTGCAGCCGCGCCACGCCCGCCGCCGCGTCGGGCGTGAAGCCCACGGTCACGGCCTTGTAGTTGACCAGCAGCGCGTCGGGCGCCACGTTGTAGGGGCGCCAGGGTTCGTTGTCGAAGGTGGCCGCGTCATGGCCGCTCACGGAAAACGCGCTGCGGTCCAGCACGATGTCGCCCACGATGACCTTGATGCCCATGCCCTGCAGGCGGCGCAGCATCAGCCACAGCCGCTCCATCACGAGCTTGGGATCGCCCTGGCCCTGGATGTACAGCGGCCCGCGCAGCACGCCGTCCTGCACCGGCCCGCCCAGGAAGACGGGCGTGCGCCAGACATGGGCGGGACCCAGCTGGTCCAGCGCCGCGTAGGTGGTGACCAGCTTCATGACCGAGGCCGGGTTCATGGCCACATGGCTTTGCCAGTCCAGGCGCGGGGCGGCACGGCCATCGACCTCGACCACCAGGGCGGAGACAGCATCGCGCGGCAGCTTGGCGCGCGCCAGGGCCGCCTCCACGGCGGGCGGCAGCCGGCTTTCGCGCACCGCCTTGGTGGCCAGGGAGGCCGGCGAGCTGGGCGCGTCAGCCTGGGCGCCTGCCACGCCGGGCAGGGCAGCCGCCGCCAGCAGCGCGGCCGCCAGGCCCTGGCGTGAACGCGGTGTTCCGAGTGAGAAGGCAGAGGAAATCGAGGCAATAAGGGAAGAAGACGGCGAAAGATGCAACATGGCCGGCAAGTCTACGCCGGTCATTGCAGCCCCGCCGGGCGCGGGACGGGCGGGGCACCGATAATCCTGCACTTGCTGCGGCACCGCCGCCTGCCCCAAGCCATGAATCTTCTTGCCCTAGACACCAGTACCGACACCCTCTCCATCGCCGTGCAGCGCGGCGATGCCGTCTGGGAGCACAGCGGCCCCGGTGGCCCGCAGACCTCGACCGAGCTGATCCCCGCCATCCTGGCGCTGATGGCCCAGGCCGGGCTGGAATTCGCCGAGCTGCAGGCTATCGTCTTCGGCCGGGGCCCGGGCTCGTTCACGGGCCTGCGCACGGCCTGCTCCGTGGCCCAGGGACTGGCCTTTGCCGCCCGCGTGCCCGTGCTGCCCATGGACAGCCTGCTGGCCGTGGCCGAGCAGGCGCGCGTGCAATACGGCTGCACCGACCTCATCGCCGTGATCGATGCGCGCATGAACGAGGTCTACCACGCCGCCTACCACTGGGCTGATGGCCGCTGGAACGACATTGGCGAGCAAAGTGGCGACTTCGGCCTGTGCGCGCCCGAGGCCCTGCAACTGCCGCCCGGCACCGTGGTGGCCGGCAACGCCCTGGCCGCCTACGGCGAGCGCCTGGCGCCCCAGGCCAGCCACCTGGCCGCCCTGCCCACCGCCGCCGCCATGCTGCGCCTGGCCCCGGCCCTGCTGGCGGCCGACCGCGCCTTGCCGGCCGACCAGGCCCTGCCGCGCTACATCCGCGATAAAGTCGCTCAGACCACGGCCGAGCGGGAGGCTGCCAAGGCGGCCGCCGCGCTGGCCCTGGCCACGCCCACTCCAGAGGCCAACCCACCCGCACCATGAGCACGCACACGCCACAGCCCTCGCGGCCGCAGCCGCCCCTGACCGACGCTCCGGCGCCGGAGCGGGACAGCGTGCGCTTCGAGCCGCTGAACGTGCTGTCGCTCGACATGCTGCTGCCTGTGGAGCAGCAGGCCTACTCGCATCCCTGGTCCCGTGGCAACTTCATCGATGCCATGGCGGCCGGCAATGAAGCGCAGCTGCTGGTCGATGCCCGGGGCGAACTGGTGGGCTACTTCGTCGCCATGATCGTGCTCGACGAGGTCCACCTGCTCAACATCACCGTGGCCCCGTCGCGCCAGCGCCAGGGCTGGGCCCGCATCCTGCTGGACGCGCTGGCCCTGTGGGCGCGCCAGCGCAAGGCCCAATGGATCTGGCTGGAGGTGCGCGAGAGCAATGTCCGCGCACGCAGCATCTACGCCGCGCATGGCTACCAGGAGGTGGGCCTGCGCAAGAACTACTACCCCATGCACGACGGCCCGCGCGAGCATGCCGTGCTCATGAGCCTCAAGCTATGGCCCTGAATCTAGACACCCGCCAGCGGGCCATGCTGCACGCCATGGGCATCACCGTCTGGCTGCCCGAGCCCGAGACCGCACCCGCCATGCTGTCCGAGGCCCTGGCTGCGCCCGCCGATGCGCCCGCAGCGGCGCCCCTGGCAGTTCCGCCCGTGGCCCGCCCCGTGCCGCCGCCCGTGCAGGAGGCGCCCCCCCCGGCGCCTGCTGCACCGGCGCCTGTCACCGCGCCAGCGCC
>NZ_LZZV01000002.1:0-5757 GCF_014170385.1 Delftia sp. UME58 | reverse complement strand
GCCTCACGCCCAGCGGCCTGCAGGTCGATGCCTGGGCCGACCAGCCGCTGCTGCATTCGCTGGAGCAGGGCGGCGTGGACTGGCCCAGCTCCTGCCGCAACGGCACCTGCCGCACCTGCATCGGGCAGCTGGTCTCGGGCAGCGTGCGCTACGAGATCGAATGGCCGGGCGTGACGCGCGAGGAGCGGGCCGAGGGCTGCGTGCTGCCCTGCATCGCCTATCCCGAAGGCGATGTGGTGCTGCAGGACCCCGGCCCCTGAACCCGGCCAAAGCCCGCGCCGCCTGCGGCCGATGGCCGCTGGAATAGAATGTGCGCTTTCGCAAGGTCATTCCGGGTCATGCCGATTGCCGACAGCGGCTGCGCCGCGCCACACGTTCTTTGGAAGCCCACTTCTGACGCCTGCCAGGCAGAGGGAGCCGGCGCGTGTGCCGCGCCCCGTCCGCACGACCCGGCTCCTCCAGAAGGCACTCCATGAACAACTCCACGTCCCCCGTGCCCATCTCGCCGGTGGAAGACATCATTGCCGACATGCGCGCGGGCCGCATGGTCATCCTCGTCGATGAGGAAGACCGAGAGAACGAAGGCGACCTGGTGCTGGCCGCCGACCATGTCACCCCCGAGGCGATCAACTTCATGGCGCGCTTCGGCCGCGGCCTGATCTGCCTGACGCTCACGCGCGAGCGCTGCGAATACCTGAAGCTGCCGCCCATGGCCGCGCGCAACGGCACCGTGTACAGCACGGCCTTCACCGTCTCCATCGAAGCGGCCGAGGGCGTGACCACCGGCATCTCCGCCGCCGACCGCGCGCGCACCGTGCAGGCCGCCGTGGCCAAGGACTCCAAGCCAACGGACCTGGTCCAGCCGGGCCACATCTTCCCGCTGCAGGCCGTCGATGGCGGCGTGCTCATGCGCGCCGGCCACACCGAGGCCGGCTGCGACTTCGCCGCCCTGGCCGGCTGCAGCCCCGCCGCCGTGATCTGCGAGATCATGAAGGACGACGGCACCATGGCCCGCCTGCCCGACCTGCAGCTGTTCGCTGCCGAGCACGGCCTGAAGATAGGCACCATCGCCGACCTGATCCAGTACCGCAGCCGCAACGAATCCCTGCTCAGCAAGGTCGGCACGCGCCCGCTGCAGACGGCGCATGGCGAGTTCATCGCCCATGCCTTCCGCGACCTGCCCAGCCAATCCGTGCACCTGGCACTGGTCAAGGGCCGGTGGGAAGCCGACACCCCCGTGCCCGTGCGCGTGCATGAGCCGCTGTCCGTGCTGGATGCGCTGGAGACCGGCCGCACCCTGCACTCCTGGAGCCTGGACTCCAGCCTCGAATACATCGCCCGCCAGGGCCACGGCGTGGCCGTGCTGCTCAACTGCGGCGAGACCGGCGACCAGCTGATGGCCCAGTTCGACGGCAGCGCCCGTGCCGCCCAGGCACCCGAGCGCGGCCGCATGGACCTGCGCACCTATGGCGTGGGCGCGCAGATCCTGCGCGAATGCGGCGTGCAGCGCATGCAGCTCATGGGCCAGCCGCGCCGCCTGCCCAGCATGGCCGGCTACGGCCTCGAGATCAGCGGCTACATCCCCAAGGAATAAGAAATGTTGAATGCAGAAAAGGGCCAGGCCCAGAACCTCGACGGCACGCAGCTGCGCGTCGGCATCGTCCAGGCCCGCTTCAATGAAAGCATCACCAACAGCCTGACCCAGGCCTGCCGCGAAGAGCTGCTGGCCCTGGGCGTGCAGGCCGGAAACATCGACCACGTCACCGTGCCCGGCGCCCTGGAAGTGCCCGTGGCGCTGCAGGCGATGGCCGAGTCCGACCGCTACGACGCCCTGGTGGCGCTGGGCTGCATCATCCGTGGGGAGACATACCACTTCGAGCTGGTGGCCAACGAATCGGGCGCGGGTGTCACGCGCCTGGCCCTGGACTACCAGTTGCCGATCGCCAACGCGATCATCACCACCGAGAACACCGAGCAGGCCATCGCGCGCCAGACCGAAAAGGGACGCGATGCGGCCCGGGTCGCCGTGGAGATGGCCAACCTGCTCCAAACCATAGCCCGAACATGAGCGACGAACAATCCACACCGGCCTCGGGCCGCCCTCCCCGCCAAAGCCGCGGCGGCCTGACCAGCACCGGCGCGCGCAAGGCCGCCTCCAAGTCCAACCGCAGCCGCGCGCGTGAATTCGCGCTGCAGGCGCTGTACCAGCACCTGGTGGGCGGCAACGACGTGGAGGCCATCGACCGCTTCACGCGCGACCTGTCCGGCTTTCACAAGGCCGACTCGGTGCACTACGACGCGCTGCTGCGCGGCTGCATCAACTCCCAGGTGGACCTGGACGCGCTGATCGCCCCCAAGCTGGACCGCACCATGGCCGAGATCTCGCCCATAGAGCACGCCAGCATGTGGATCGGCGTGTATGAATTCCAGCACTGCCCCGACGTGCCCTGGCGCGTGGTGCTCAACGAGTGCATCGAGCTGGCCAAGGAATTCGGCGGCACCGACGGCCACAAATACGTGAACGCCGTGCTCAACGGCCTGGCGCCCACGCTGCGCGCGGCCGAAGTCGAGCATGACCGTGCGGGCAAGGGCGCCGCGCCCGCGCAGCCCGCGGCCGCCAAGGCAGGCACTGCCACCGACGCGGCAGCAGATGCCGCCACGGACGCAGCAGCGGACGACGCTGCCGACCAGGCCGGCTGACGCCGCGCCTCGGGTCTTCGGGGCACAGGCCCCACCGCATCCGGCCATCCATGGCCCGCCCGCGCCTGCCGGGCGCGGGCGCCTCTTCCAGGATTTCACCCGTCATGAAGTTTTCGACCCGCGCCGACCGCATTGAGCCCTTTTACGTGATGGAGATCGCCAAGGCGGCGCAGGAGATGGCGCGCGGCTGCGCGGACAGCGACACGCCGATGATCTTCCTGAACATCGGCGAGCCCGACTTCACCGCGCCCCCGCTGGTGCAGGAGGCCGCAGCGCGCGCCGTGCAGGACGGCGCCACGCAATACACGCCGGCCCTGGGCCTGCCCCAGCTGCGCGAGCGCATCAGCCATTGGTATGCGCAGCGCTTCGGCGTGGATGTGCCGGCGCGGCGCATCGTGGTCACGGCCGGCGCCTCGGCCGCGCTGCAGCTGGCCTGCCTGGCCACCATCGACGCGGGCGACGAAATCCTCATGCCCGACCCCAGCTATCCCTGCAACCGCCACTTCGTGAGCGCAGCCGAAGGCCGGGCCGTGATGGTGCCGACCACGGCCGCCGAACGCTACCAGTTGAGCGCCGACAAGGTCGAGGCCGCCTGGAACGAGCACACGCGCGGCGTGCTGCTGGCCTCGCCCTCCAATCCCACCGGCACCTCCATTGCGCCGGCCGAGCTGCGCCGCATCCTCGACGTGGTGCGCGCCCGGGGCGGGCTGACCATCATCGACGAGATCTACCTGGGCCTGTCGCATGACGACGCCTTCGGCCAGACCGCGCTGGCGCTGGGCGAGGACGTGATCAGCATCAACAGCTTCAGCAAGTACTTCAACATGACGGGCTGGCGCCTGGGCTGGATGGTGGTGCCCGAGGCCATGGTGCCCGTGGTCGAGCGCGTGGCGCAGAACCTCTTCATCTGCGCCAGCACCGTCTCGCAGCGCGCCGCCCTGGCCTGCTTCGAGCCCGAGTCCATTGCCGAGTACGAGCGCCGCCGCGCCGAGTTCAAGGCCCGGCGCGACTTCTTCATCCCCGCGCTCGAGGCCCTGGGCCTGCCCGTGCCCGTGCAGCCCGACGGCGCCTTCTACGCCTGGGCCGACTGCCGTGCCGCTGCCGCCAAGCTCGGCGTCCAGGGCAGCTGGGACTTTGCCTACGCCGTCATGGAGCGCGCCCACCTGGCCATCACGCCGGGCCGCGACTTCGGCACATTCGAGACCGCCGACTTCGTGCGCTTTTCCACGGCCAACTCCATGGAACAGCTGCAGGAGGCCGTGCGCCGCCTGCAGCGCCTGCTGGCCTGAGGGCCGCCGCACATGGCCTTCGAATTTCCCATCCGCGTCTACTGGGAGGACACCGATGCCGGCGGCATCGTGTTCTACGCCAACTACCTCAAGTTCTTCGAGCGCGCCCGCACCGAGTGGCTGCGCGCCCTGGGCATAGGCCAGCAGCAGTTGCGGGAACAAACGGGCGGCATGTTTGTCGTAACCCAGGCCCAGCTGCAATACCTGCGGGCGGCCCGGCTCGATGACCAACTCCTTGTTACCGCCGCGCTGCAAAGCAGCGGGCGCGCTTCGCTGACAATACGGCAGCAGGCGCTGCTGGCATCCGCCGGCGATGGCAAGGCGCCGCCGCCCCTGTTGTGCGAAGGCACGATCCGCATTGGATGGGTGGATGGCTCGACCATGCGCCCCGCAAGAATTCCGAACCGCATCCTGGAGCAACTCTCATGAACTCCCATGACATGTCCATACTCAGCCTCGTGCTGCAGGCCAGCTGGGTCGTGCAGCTGGTCATGCTGATCCTCGTGGGCGCCTCGGTGGCCAGCTGGGCCACCATCTTCCGCAAGTCCCA
Organism: Delftia sp. UME58; assembly: GCF_014170385.1. Taxonomy (NCBI): domain Bacteria; kingdom Pseudomonadati; phylum Pseudomonadota; class Betaproteobacteria; order Burkholderiales; family Comamonadaceae; genus Delftia; species Delftia sp. UME58. Next base: position 1,218 of record NZ_LZZV01000002.1, on the reverse strand, counting down.
GACCTTGAAGCGCGTGCGCTCGCTCAACGACGGCTTCGAGCAGGACTTCTGGTCGGGCACCAGCCTCAACGATCTCTACGCCTCGGCCGCTCACCATGCCAAGCAGGGCGGCCCCATGGAACGCATCTTCGCCAGCGGCATGCGCGAATACCAGAAGCTGCGCGAGCGCCGCATCGCCGATGTGAACCAGTTGATGGACGGCACGCGCCGCGCCATGCGCGCCAGCTTCCAGCGCGAGATGGACGAGGTCGAGTCGGGCCTGTCCTTCCTGGGCACCGTGGGCTCGGTCTCTCCCTACATCGGCCTGTTCGGCACCGTCTGGGGCGTGATGCACGCCTTCACCGGCTTTGCCAACATGGAGCAGATCACGCTGGCCACCGTGGCCCCCGGCATTGCCGAGGCGCTGGTGGCCACGGCCATGGGCCTGTTCGCCGCCATCCCGGCCGTCACGGCCTACAACCGCTATGCCCACCAGATCGACCGCGTGGCCAGCCAGCAGGAAACCTTCATCGAAGAGTTCTCCAACATCCTGCAGCGCAACGTGGGTGCGACCGGCTCCAGCACCGCGTCCGGCCATTGAATTCGCGCACAGCCAGCAAGGAGTGAGCACATGCCCGCAGTAGCCTCGCGCGGCGGCCGCAGCCGCCGCACCGTCAACGAGATCAACATGGTGCCCTTCATCGACGTGATGCTGGTGCTGCTCATCATCTTCATGGTGACGGCCCCCATGCTCACGCCCGGCTCCATCAACGTGCCCAGCGCCGGCAAGGCCGCGCGCACGCCTCCGAAACGCGCCGACGTGATGATCGACAAGGACGGCGGCATCCGCATCAAGGCCGGCAACCTCGACAAGACCGTCACGCTCAAGGAACTGGGTACGGCCGCCCGCGACTGGCAGAGCCAGCAAAGCGACGACAGCGCCGTGCTGATCTCGGCCGACAAGAAGCTGCCCTTCGAAACGGTGATGGCCGCCATGTCGGCCCTGCAGTCGGCAGGCGTCAAGCGCGTGGCCTTCGGCGTCAAGTCCTCCCAGTAAGCAGCGCCGCCCGCCCTCGATCCCATGCCCAACCTGCAAGACCACGACCAGTTCGCACCGCCGCGCACGCGCGGCCGCACGCGCTCGTGGGCCCTGGCCGCGGCAGCGCACGGGCTGCTTGTGGCCGCCATGCTGTGGACCGTGCGCCCCCCGAAGCAGGCCGACGAGCCCATGGTCGAGGC
>NZ_LZZV01000001.1:0-624 GCF_014170385.1 Delftia sp. UME58 | reverse complement strand
GCGGTGGCAGTGTCCGACTTTTCACTGGAAATCGCCGAAGGCGAACTGGTGACGTTCCTGGGCCCCAGCGGCTGCGGCAAGACGACCACGCTGCGCATGATCGCCGGCTTCATCACGCCTACCGCGGGCCGCATCCGCATCGGCGACACCGACGTGACCCGGTTGCCCGTGCACAAGCGCGATACCGGCATGGTGTTCCAGCGCTACGCGCTGTTCCCGCACATGACGGTGGCCGAGAACGTGGCGTTCGGGCTGGAAATGCACAAGGTGCCCAAGGCCGAACGCGACGCCAAGATCCGCCGGGTGCTGGACATGGTGCGCATGACCGAACTGCGCGACCGCTACCCGCGCCAGTTGTCCGGCGGCCAGCAGCAGCGGGTGGCGATCGCCCGCGCGCTGGCCATCGAGCCCAAGGTGTTCCTGCTGGACGAGCCGTTGTCGAACCTGGACGCCAAGCTGCGGCTGGAAGTGCGCGAAGAGATCCGCTCGCTGCAGCAGCGCCTGGGCCTGACCACCGTGTTCGTCACGCATGATCAGGAAGAGGCGTTGGCGATCGCCGACCGCATGGCCATCATGCACGACGGTATCGTGCAGCAGGTGGGCGCGCCCGACACGCTGTACGAG